>CAZZXB010000013.1:0-33491 GCA_964658025.1 uncultured Janthinobacterium sp. | reverse complement strand
CCCGTCGCGCGTGCGAACGAGCGTCGACATGCGAAGGACGTGAATCGTTACGCGCGAGGTTCGACGTCGCGTCCTGCGTTACGGTAAGAGACATCGGCGAACCGTAAAAGACATCGCGGAGCATCGGATCGATAGGATCGACTCACGACCACCGTCAGTTAGATAACGCTCGACGCCGTCGCCGACGAAGGCGAGCGGCGGATCTCGGCGATCGTCGCGTATTGTTGTTTGAGACCGAACGTATACGCGCAATGAAGTGAGGTGAATAGAAAATTCGGTCTTTGGATTATCGCGTTTCCGTTGTCGCTCATCGCCGTGACGGGCGCGATCGCCGCCGCTCGAACCGCCGACGCGTCCGCACGTCCCACCGTACCGATGCGAGCGGTACTGACGTCACTCGCTTCGCTCGGCGGCGCGCCGATCGCGAACCTCACGCCGGCGGAGGCGCGCCTGCAACCGTCGGCGACCGATGCCGTACTCGCGACGCTCGTGAAGCGGGGACTCACGCCGAAATCGATGCCCGTCGGTGCGGTTTCCGATTCGATGTTTCGCGCGAACGGCGTCGACGTTCCGATCCGCATCTACACCCCGCCGGGCGACGGGCCGTTCCCCGTGCTCGTCTACTACCACGGCGGCGGTTTCGTTCTCGCCGATATCAACACGTACGATGCGGGGCCGCGCGCGCTCGCCGATAAGGCCCGTACGATCGTCGTATCCGTCGGGTATCGGCTCGCGCCGGAGAATCGCTTTCCCGCGGCGACGAACGATGCGTATGCGGCGCTTCTCTGGACGCAGGCCAACGCCGAATCGTTCGGCGGCGATCCGAAGCGCATCTCCGTCGGAGGCGAGAGCGCGGGCGGTAACCTCGCGACGGTGACCGCGATGATGGCCCGCGACAAACACACGCCGTTACCGATCCACGAACTCTTGGTCTATCCCGTGACGAACGCGGCGTTCGATACGCCCTCGTACGTCGCGAACGCGAACGCGAAGCCGCTCAATCGTGCGATGATGAAATGGTTTTTCAAATATTATCTGCGCACGCCCGCGGACGCCGCCAATCCGTACGTCTCGCCGTTACGAGGGAAGCTCGCGGGCCTGCCCTCGGCGACGGTCATCACCGACTCGATCGATCCGCTGATGAGCGAAGGCAAAGCGTATGCCGACAAGCTAACGGCCGCCGGAGTGCGCGTCCGCTACAAAAATTATCCGAGCGTCACCCACGAATTCTTCGGCATGGCTGCCGTCGTCCCGACTGCGAGAGCGGCGGAAACGTTTGCCGCCGAGCAACTCGCTACTGCAAACAAGGCGGTCAACTAACCATGTTTCGAACGACTCTCGCGGCTTTGGCCGCACTGGCGCTCTTCCTATCCCTGAATTCCGCGCGCGTTCTCGCGGCGAACGTCATGGTCGGGCCAGCCGATCCGGGCGTGACCGGAGCGTTCTTCAACGGCGTCGCCGTGAAAGAACTCTACACGAAAAAGTGGTATTGCGATACGACGATACCGTCGCTCGCTTCGAGCGGATGCGAACAGGGCCAGCGTGCCAACGTCCCGCCACCGGGCCATTACGATCCCGAATACGCGATCGTCCCGCTCGGCTTCACGCCGAAGGACGCGATGATGATGAATTGCCCGCAGCATCAGGTCTGCGTCGCGCATCCCGCGACGATCGACATGACGCGTGTGGCGAACCCCCTCGCGCTCGCGTTGGGTACGACGGGACCGAAGCTCTTGCCGAGTCTCGGCGACAAGGCCGTCCCCGGGCACAATCACTATCTCACGAAGACGTACGGCGGCAAGCCCGAGTGGTGGAACGTCGTCATCATCGGATGTACGAGTCCGGCAACCTACGACGCGATTCTCACGCACAAGAGCTTCGCGTATATCGCGAAGTTGATGGCGGCGGGCGATCCGACGCTCTTGAAGCCGGCACCGACCGACCTCTTCCTGTACTTCGCCGTGAAGTCGTAACCGAAACCCGAGGACTCTCGCGACCCGAGGCTACGACGAGCATCGGCCTCGGGTGCTCCCGCCCTTCGGCGTTACGACGGTCCCGCCGACACGTTCGATGTCGCCGGGATCGCGCGGATCCGTACGACGCTTCCGGTGAGTATCCAGACGCACGCCAGCGCTTCGACCGCGCCGCCGACGCGGATCGTCGGCACGATGCCGATCGTCGAGCCGAGCACGCCGCCGACGAGCGAGCCCAAGGGCAACGTGCCCCAGACGATCGTGCGCATCGTCGCGTTCATCCGGCCCTGCAATGCGGGCGGCACGATCGATTGGCGAAAACTCACTTGATTGATGTTGTAGATCGGCGTGACGAACGCACACGTGAGTTCGACCGCGAAGATCACCGCCGCCGGAGCGAACGACGCGGCGAGCGGGAGACAGAGGCCGGCCGCACCGTACGCGAACATCGTGACGGCGAGCGTCACCCCGAGGCCGAGTCGTCGCACGCACCACGTGGCGAGCGCCGCGCCCGCGAAACCGAGGTTCGACGCCGCGAAGACGACGCCCATCGTCGTCGGCGTGAGGTGCACTTCGCGATAGGCGAAGACGAGTAATACCGCGCCGATGATCGCACCGCCGAAATTCGACGTCGCGGTGCAGCCCGCGATCGCGCGGAGCGCCGGCGAGCGGAGCACGACGTCGAGACCTTCGCGCAGATCGACGACGAACGAACGCGCGTGTCGCGGTCGCGCGGGCGGCGCGAACTCGGGTTTCCGGACGAGCGCGAGCGAGAGGATCGAAACGACGAACGAGAGCGCGTCGACGCCGAGCGCGAGCGGCGCGCCGATCGCCGCGATCAACGGCCCGGCAAGTCCGTTCCCGCCGATCTGCGCGAGCGACCGCGTGAATTCGAGCCGCGCGTTCGCCGCCGGAAGATCGTCGCGGCGAACGATCGTCGGTAGATACGCTTGATAGCAGATCTCGAAGAACACCGATCCGATGCCGAGGAGCGCGGCGGCGATCGCGAGATGCGCGAACGTGAGGCGCGCCGCGAGTGCGGCGCCGAAGATCGTCGCGAGGACGACGGCGCGTAGCGCGTCGGCCGCGATCATGATCCGGCGCCTGCGGAAACGATCGGCCCACACGCCGACGGCGAGTCCCAGGATCGGGAATGCCGCGAACTCGAGCGCGCCGAGAAGTCCGACCTGCGACGGCGTCGCGTGCAGCGTGAGGATCGCGACGGTCGGGAGTGCGAGGAAGGTGACGGCGCTTCCGAAGAGGCTGAGGGTCTGCCCGAACCAGAGCGCGCCGAAGTCGGCTCCGAGCGTGCGCCTCACCGCGGCGCGAGCCAGGACGGGCCGCGGCGTCGGCGGCCGGTTATGCTCGAGAAGTCCGGCCGCGCGCCTCGCACCGCCGGTAATCCCCCGCACGCAGACGTGCGTTCCTTCTCGGCTCGGAGCGTGCGCACGTTCCGCGTGCCCGAGAAGGCGTGCCGGACCGACGCGCGCCGGGCGACCGACGAGGCGGAGGTCCGGAGGACCCGACCCCGGGCCTACCGGCGCAGGCCGGGCTGCGCTATAATGGAGGCCATGCCCTACATCCGCGAGATCGTCCAGGACGGTCATCCGACGCTGCGCAAGGTCGCCAAGCGCGTCGACCCGGCCGAGATCAAGAGCCCGCTCTTCCAACAATTGCTCGACGATATGTTCGAGACGATGTATCACGCGCCGGGGATCGGACTCGCCGCACCGCAGGTCGCGATCGGCAAGCGCGTCTTCGTCGTCGACCTCCAAGACGACGACGAAGAGCACGGCCCGCTCGTGGTCGTCAATCCGAAGTTCACGACGATGGAAGGCGAGATCCAGTCGATCGAAGGGTGCCTCTCGGTGAAGGGGATGATCGGCGATCTCGAGCGTTACGAACGCGTCGTCTGTACCGGACTCGACCGCGAAGGGCGCAAGATCGAACTCGTCGGGACGGGACTCTTCGGTCGGTGCCTCCAGCACGAGATGGATCATCTCGACGGCATCCTCTACATCGACAAGGCGCGGAACATCCGCCCGGCCCAAACCGACGAAGAGAAAGCGGCGCTCGCCGAAACGGAAACCGAAGCGGCCGCCCTCGCGAATAACGCCGAAGCCGTCGCACCGTAGATACGCCGCGCGGAGTCTTTTTCGGAACGAGCGCGTTCGCCGTTCCGGCGCTTCGCGCGTTCGCCGCGCGCGTGCGTTGTACGCTCGTCGTCACGCAGCCGGATCGTCCGGCGGGTCGGGGTCACAGGCTCGCACCGACGCCCGTCAAGCTCGCGGCGAACGAACTCGGGATTCCGACGCTCGAGCCGACACGCGTCGGCGATGCGGTCGAGCGCCTACGTGAAGAAGCGCCCGATCTCTTCGCCGTGGCATCGTACGGGAAGATCGTGCCGCAACGCGTCCTCGACATCCCGCGTTCGATCGCGCTCAACGTGCATCCGAGTCTGCTCCCGCGCTATCGCGGCGCGACGCCGTTGCAGTCGCAGATCCGCGACGGCGTCGTCGAAAGCGGTGTGACGATCATCGCGATGGACGCCGGGATGGACACGGGCGACGTCGTGCTCGTCGAACGGAGCGACATCGGCGCGCGCGAGACCTACGGCGAACTCCACGACCGCTTCGCGGAGCTCGGCGCCGCGTTACTCGGTCGCGCGTGCGACGCGTTCGCGAAGGGCGCGCTCGAACGACGGCCGCAGCGCGACTTCGGCACGGAGGAAGAAGCGACGAGCACGCGCACGCGACCCTTCTCGAAAGACGATCTCTCGATCGCGCGCTGGTGCCGCGGCCGGAGCGCGACCGACATCGTCAACGCGATCCGCTCCCTCGCGCCCGCTCCGGGGGCGCGCGGTCGGATGGGCGTCGCCCGCGACGCCGATGACGACGCTGCGGTCGACGGCGAATTGCGAGCGACGATCGGTGCGACGAAGATCCTCGAAGCGCACGTGCTCGACGTCCCGGGTCCGCGTGCCGACGTTCCGTTCGGCGAGGTCGTCGTCGCCGAAGGCCGATTGTTGCTTCGCGCGGACGACGGGTGGGTCGTCGCCGATCGGATCGTCCTGCCGGGCGGTAAGCCGATGACGGCGGCCGATCTCCGTAACGGTCGCAAGTCGCTGACGGGACCGGCGCACGTCGCACCCGCCTTGCACGCCTGGGCGCAGGGCTATCCGGCGGTCGCCCGATGACGACGAAAGTCCACGCACCGCCGAACGCGCGCGAGACCGCGTTCCAAGTCGTCCGCGACGTCTTCGGTCCCGAACTCCGCGGCGCGCAAGCCGCATTCGACGTCCGCGCGCGTCGCGCCGAGCTCGACGCGCGCGATCGCGCCTTCGCGGCCGAACTCGCCTACGGCGCGATCAAGTGGCGCCGGTTACTCGATTACCATCTCGTGCCGTACGTCGGCGGACGCGAGAAGCTCGATCCCGCGATCGCGGACGTGTTGCGGCTCGGCATCTACCAGCTCCGCTTCATGTCGGGCGTGGAAGATCACGCGGCCGTCTCGGAGACGGTGAACCTCGCGTGGCGCCACGGTCACAAGGGGACCGCCGGTCTCGTGAACGCCGTGTTGCGTCGCGCGATCGCGGACGGCATGCCGACGCTCGATCCGTCCTCGTTCAAGAGCGAGGACGATTATACGGCGGTGAAGTATTCCGTGCCGACGTGGGTCGCCGCGCAGTTCGGGCGCGCGCTCGGCGCGGAGCGCGACGCGGCGCTCGCCGGAATCAACCGCGCGCCGCAGAGCGCGCTCGTCGTGAACACGACGAAGACCGATGCCGCGGCGGCGCGCGCGCTGCTCGCGGAGGCGGGCGTCGAAACGCATCCGAGCGCGTTCGTCGCCGAATCGCTGCTCGTCGATTCGGGCGTCGCGTACGACGATCCGGGCGGCCGGTGGCACATCCACGGCGAGGCGGCGACGATCCCCGTCGACGTCCTCGACCCGCGACCGGGCGAGACCGTGCTCGAACTCTGTAGCGGGCGCGGAAACAAGAGCGTGCAGATCGGCGCGCGCTTGCGCGGCGAGGGCGCGCTCGTCTGCGTCGAAAAAGATTCGCGCAAGATCGCGGTCTTCGAACGACAGCTCGAGCGAGCGGGGATCGCGAACGTCGCGCTCGTCGCGGGCGACGCGCACGTCGCGGCCGCCGAGGTCTCCGCCGACGCCGTGTTGCTCGACGCACCGTGTTCGGGGATGGGCATCCTCGGCCGACACCCCGAGGCACGTTGGCGCAAGACGCCCGCCGACGGCGAACGGCTCGCCGCGTTACAGTCCTCGCTCCTCGTCGCCGCCGCGGCGCGGACGAAGCCGGGCGGTCGCCTCGTCTACAGCGTGTGCTCGACCGACGATCGGGAGGGCGCGCGCGTGATCGAGCGCTTCCTCGCCGAGAACCCGGCGTTCGCGCGCGCGAAATTCGCGGAGCGCTACCGTCCGTTCGTCCGCGACGGCGATCTCGTCGTTCCGCCGGGGATCGAGGGTCGCGACGGATTCTACGTCGCGTCGCTCGTCCGCGGGGCGTGAGCGCGAATCCGATCCTGCGACTCGAACTCGCGTGCGCGAACGCCGTCGAGCGAGCGTTCGCGCTCGCGTTTCCGAGCGCGCTCCAGCCCGTGCAGATCGCGCGGAAGCTCGCCGCGAGTTTCGAGGCCGGCGCGGCCGGCGCGCCGCGCGCGGGACGCCGCTTCGACGTGCGCCTCGCACCCGCCGACGCCGAACGGCTCGCCGCCGATCTCCCGCATCTCGAACGGCAATGGAGCGCGATGCTCGCCGGACTCGCCGACCGTTCGGGTCGCCCGCAGCGGCGACCCGAGATCGCGGTCACGAGCGACGCGCTCGTGGCGACGGGGACGGTCGCGATCGTCGTCGAGTCCGTCGCCGAACCCGAGTCGCTCGCGCTGACGATTCGGACGGGCTTCGCCGCGACGCGCGCGCTCCCGCGCGACGGCCGGCTGATCGTCGGTCGCGATCCGTCGTGCGATTTCGTCGTCGTCGATCCGCGCGTCTCGCGTCGTCATCTCGAGATCCTCGCCGAGGGCGGGCGGCTCGCGGTCCGCGATCTCGAATCGTCGAACGGAACCCGGCTCAACGGCGCGACGATCGAGACGGCGAGGCTCGCGATCGGCGACGTGCTCGCGATCGGCGATAGCGAACTCGCGGTCGAGGGGACGGCGACGTGACGCCCCGGCTCGACGCGGCGACGTCCACGTTTCTGGTAACGGCGTCCGTCGCGGCGTTCGCGTTACTCGCGTTACCGCGCCGGTCGAGGGAGCGCGAAGATGCGATGGCCGAGATGCAGGCGGTCGTGTTGCGCGTGGAGGAAGATGGTCTGACGCGCACGGTCCGCGCGCCGCTACCGATCACGATCGGCCGCGCGCCTTCCGCGACGCTCGTCGTTTCCGATCCGCTAGTGAGTCGCTTGCACGCACGTATCGATCTCTCCGACGGCGTTCCCAGGGTCCGCGACCTCGACAGTCGGAACGGAACGCTCGTGAACGCGCATCCGATCGAGGGTGCGGTCGGGCTTCGCGAGGGCGACGAGATCGGCGTCGGACTCTCGCGCATCGTCTACGCCGGAGTGCGCCCGTGGAGATAGCGTTCGGAACGGAGCAGGGCGTCGCCGGTCGCCGTAGCGGCGACGCGCACCTCACCGAAACGATCGCGCCGAGCGTCACGCTCCTCGCGATCGCCGACGGCTTCGGCGTCGTCGGCCGCAACGTCCCGACGGGTCAGGTCGCGCTCGGCCACGTGCGCGATTTCTTGCGTCGCCGCCATCGCCTCGGTGCGTACGGTCGCGGCGCCTCCGCGACCGTCTTGCGCGCGACGTTACTCGCGGCGCTCGATCACGCGAACGGCAAGCTCTTCGCCGACGGCGGAAGCCACGACGATTTCGTGGGCAGCGGGGCGTCCGTGACCGCGGTGCTCGTGGTCGGCGAACAGGCCTTCGTCGGACACGTCGGCGACGCGCGCGCCTATCTCGCGCGCGATGCGGGCATCGAGATGCTGACGGTCGACGATGCGATGTTCGCGGGTCGCGCCGTGACGAGTCCCACCTCGAACCTCTTCGAGCGCTCGCGGCCGCACGCGCTGCTCTGGCGGAGCCTCGGCACGCAGGCGAAACTCGAAGCGTCGGTCGCGCACGTCGCGATCCGTTCGGGCGATCAGCTCGTGCTCTGCACGGACGGCCTCCATCGCGTCGTCGACGACGAAGAACTCGGCGACGTGCTCGCCGAGTCCGAACGGAGCGACGAAGCCGTCGGACGTTTTCTCGGGATCGCGCGCGCGCGCGGCGCCGTCGATGCGACGACCGTCGTGGTCTGCCGCGGACTGCTCGCCTCCACGCCCGCGACCTTCGCCGCGGCGTCGTACGCGCGCTTGCGCTTCGTCGTCGCGATGCTCTTACTCGTGCTCGCGTTGCTCTCGTTCGGATCGTACGCGTTACACGGCGGCTCGTTCGGACCGTTCTCGAATTTCTTCAATAGCGACGGTCGCTAAGCGTCTCGCCCCGATGGCGCTCGCCCTCGCGATCGGGGCGTTCGCGCTCTCGCTCGCACCGCGCGGCGCGCTCGGCCCGCCGTGGCTCCTCGTCGCCCTCGCCGTCGGCGCGATCGCGTGGGTGCTCCGCGCGCCGCCGGGCGTGCGTCGTGACGACGTTCTGCCCGCGCTCGCCGTGCTCGTGGCGTCGCTCGGGCTCGCGACGATCGCGCGCGTCTCGACGACGCTCGCCCACAAACAAGAGATCTGGCTCGCGATCTCGCTCGCGCTCGCGATCGCGTGCGGACCGTTCTTCGATTCGTTCCGGCGACTCGCCGCGTACAAGTACGTGTGGATCCTCGCGTCGATCGCGCTCTTCGTCGCGCTCGCGCTCTTCGGTCAGGAAGTCAACGGCGCGAAGCTCTGGATCCGGATCGGGAGCGTGCAGTACGAGCCGGTCGAATCGATCAAGCTCTTCATCGTATTCTTCATGGCCGCGTATCTCGCGGAGACCGCCGACGTGATCTCGGCCGCGAAGGCGTGGTCGATCCGCGCGAACCTCAAATACCTCGGGCCGCTCTTCATCGGCTGGGCGACCTCGATGGCGATCCTCGTCTTCGAACGCGACATCGGTATGGCGACGTTATTGCTCGCGACGTTCGTCGCGATGCTCTACGTCGCGACGCGACGGATCGATCTCATCCTCGGCGGCGCGCTCGTCTTCGCGCTCGCCGCGTGGTACGCGGTCGAGCATTACCGATACGTGATCGCGCGCGTCGCGACGTGGCAGGATCCGTTCGCCGATCCGCTCGGACGCGGCTATCAGGCGCTCCAAGGGCTCTTCTCGCTATCCGCGGGCGGCCTGCTCGGCGCGGGCTACGGACACGGCCATCCGGAATACGTTCCGGCCGTCGCGACGGATTACGTGTACGCGGCCTGGAGCGAGGAATTCGGCGCGCTCGGCGGCATCGTCTTGCTCGGCATCTTTCTCGTCACGCTCGTGCGCGCGCTACGGATCGCGCAAGCGCAACCCGATCTCTACGCGAAGCTGCTCGCGACGGGGCTCGCGGTCACGCTCGGCGTGCAGGTGTTCGTGATCGTCGGCGGCGTGCTCGGACTCTTCCCGCTCACCGGGATCACGCTTCCGTTCTTCTCGTACGGCGGGAGCTCGCTCGTCGCGAACTTCGTGTTGATCGCGCTCGTCTGGGCGATCGGTTCGGAGCGCGAGCCGATCCGCACGCGCGGTTAGCGGTCCGTCGTCGCGCCGCGACGCGCGAGCGACGACGTCGGAAGGATCGCGATCGATCGTTCGCTCGCGCGGACGAACGTCGCGAGCGCGACCGGGTCGGCCGTCACGATCGCCGTCCGTTCCGCGCGCGACGCCGCGTAGGCGACGACGATCGCGTCGGAGGGAAGCGCGAGGTGCGTTCGCGCCATCAATTCGCCCGCGCCGACCGCGACGGTCGCGTCGACGCCGACGATCGTCGCGACCGCGTTCGCGACGTCGCGGATCGACGCGTCGAGTAAGAGCGTCGCGGGCACGACGACGCTCGCGCCCGTCGCGCTCGCGTACGTGAGGTACGCCCGCGCGAGCGCGTCGCCGCGCGCGAGCGCGGCGAGTCCGGAAGCGTCGACGACGAAGACGCGCACGCCGACGAAGTCGAGCAGCCCGGTCGCCTCGGCGAGCGGACCGAGTCGATGCGTCAATACCTCGAGGTATGCGTCGATATCGGTTCGCGCGAGCGCGTCGTCTCGCACGGGTCGCCTCCGACGCACGTCGCGCTCGACGTGGCCCTTCACCGCGAGCTCGGCCGGAACGGGGCCATCGACCGCCTCCGGGCGACGGCCGCGCCGAAAAAATCGCACGATGCGCGAGAGCATCCGCAATTCACCCTCGTACGTAACGCGGATGCGACCGGCCATTAACGCTCGTTCGTCGCTCCGCTAGGCGTTTCATCGAGCATCGCTCGCGCCTGCCCCATAAGTCCTAACGACCGAACTCTTCGACGAAGAGCGCGCCGATCGCCGCATGCATCGCGGCGTCGATCTCCGCCAACCGGGCGCGCGTCGCTTTGGGCCAGGGCGACGTCGCGTCGTTGACTTCGACGAACGCGCGCACGCACTCGGCGAAATACTCGTCGAGTCCCGTCGCGGCGTAGGGCGTGACGAACGCCGTCGCCTCCGCGAACGCCCGCCGGATCGCGCGATCGTAGCCGCTACGATAGACGCCGCCGCCGAGCGCGCAATCCAGCGCGTGCGCGAATTCGTGCGCGACGGTCATCGGCGTGGCGGAGCGCAGATACACGGTCCGTTCCTCGACGACGAAAAGTCCGGCGGGCGGAACGGGCCATCCGTCGACGTCGACGCCGAGACGACGGAGCGCCGCCGACGCGTCGCGATACCGTCGCGATCGCGCGAGCGCGACGATGCGCACGTTTGAGCGGCGGGCGAACGCGAGCGCGCCCGGCCCGAACGACGCGAGCGCGCTCTCGATCGCGCGTGCCGTCGCGGCGGTCGGTGCTTCGATGAATTCGCGCGCGAGATCGATGCCCATCCGGCGATCGTAACGCGCGGACGTGAGCGCGACTTGAACGATCCGTGAGCGCGATGTGAGCGCGCGACGGCGTTAGCGGCGGCGTCGGCTCCGACGCGCGGCGAGGCCGGCGAACCCTACGACGAGCCAGAGCGGCGGGACGAGCGCCATGAACACGAGCGCGACGAAATCGCCGTTCATCGCGTGCGCACGAGCGCGAGGACGTTCGGTCGCGACTCCGCGTCTAAGGTGGAAAGCGTCCGTGCGACGAGCGCGCGATTCTCGATCAGGACGAGTTGCGGCGAGGTGAACCACGACTCGAGCCACCAGGCGCCGAGCCCGTTGAGCGAGAGGATCGCCGCGATGCACGGAAACGGTCGCCCGCGATAGAGATTCACGCCCGCTGGGCCGAGCGCGAGGGCGAGGAACCACGCGACGGCCGGACTCTTGGGCGTCCACGATGCGTAGATCTCGTAGAAGCGCCGGCGCTGCGCGGGCGAGAGATCCATCGTGGCCCGCAACGCATCGTCGTCGAAACGCGCGACGCCGCGGAAGAAGACGTTCGCGGACGCGGCGAGCAAGGCGAGCACGAGGACGATCAACGCGACGATCGCGACACCCAAGACGTCGAGCCCGACGCCGACGAACGCGATCAACGAAAGCTCCATACCGCCGCTCAGACGCCCGCTCGGGGAACGCGGTTCCTGGGATTTTCGACGCGCGTCGCGCGCGGCGACGGATCGCCCGATCCCTGGGAGCGGCGTGAACCTTCGGTGAGGTCGAGATGACCTCGCTCGCGCGTGGCCAAAGTCGGGCCTGTTGTTCACGTCGCCCGTGCGTCGGCTCTGCGCCGCGATCGTTGCCGTGGGTACCGTCGCGTTCGCGCCGGTAGCGCCGACGTCTGCCGACGTCCCCGTCGGCCCGGGCGTCCTCGCGTCGCGCGTGCGCAGTACGAGCGGCGACGCCATCGCGGGCGCGCACGTCGTCGCGAACGGACCCGTCGATCGCGAACTCGATACGCGTGCCGACGGGCTCGCGCTCTTTGAGGCCTTACCGCTCGGCACGTACGACGTGCGCGTGACGAGCCCCGGATATCGTCCCTACGAGACGACGCTCGTCGTGCGACGCGCGTCGGCGCAGAGCACGGTCGTCGACCTGCCGCTCGCCCCGACCGATCTCACGAACGTCGCCGCGGCGCTCGCGACGAGCACGACCGACGATCGTCCGGCGGACGATCCGTATCTGTCGCACGCGCTCGTCACGTTACCCGGCGTGGATATCGTCGCGACGCGCGACGGGACGGGCGCGCGCGGCGTGCTCTCGGGGACGAGTGCGGGCGACACGCGCGTGGAACTCGACGGCATCCCGCTGCCGAGCGCGGCGATCGGTCTCTCCGCGCTGCGGTTGCGCAGCGCGCTCGCGACCGACGCGATCGAGGTCGCGCCCGCGCTCGGCGCGGCGCCGACCGACACGCCGCAAAACGCGATCGGCGGGATCGTGGGATTGCACACGCTCGATCCGGAGCGTCCGCTCGGCGGCGGATACGAACTCGGCTACGATTCGTCGTTCGGAAGTTTCCAACGCGCGCGCGCCTTCGGCGGAACGGATCGTTTCGAGGTCGCGAGCGACGTCCTCACCGGAGGCGCGCAGGATCGCGCGCAGACGTTCAAAGCGCGGCTGAACCTCTCGTCCTCGACGACCTTCGACGTCGCGTCGTACGGCACGCAATCCGCGCAGACGATCGGCGACCGCGACGTGACGAACGTCGCGCCCGCGAACGCGTACGACCTGCGCACGAAGCTCGGCTCCGCTTCGTTCGAGGCGCGGCGTTACGTGAGTTCGTCGCTCACCTCGACGGCCGGTTTCGCCATCGCGGGGACGAGCGCGCGCGTCGCCGGCACGCAGATCCGCTTCGATCTTCCGATCGGCGCCGACGGCGTCTCGATCGGATACGACGGTCGACACGAGGACGCGTCGCTCGAGAACGGCGCGCTGGCCTACGGCGAATCGCGCGCGACGATCGATCTGCGCGGGCATTTCGCCGTGGGGCGCGGCGTTCGCGCGGAAGTCGGCGACGCGTTCGGAAGCGGCGGCGGCGCGCCGCGGCGCGGCGATCCGCACGCGGCCGTGGACGTTCGCGCGGGGCGCTTCGTCGCGCGGTTCTTCGCCGGGAGCGCGTACGCGACGGCGCCCGTCGACGTCGTCGCGCTCGTGCCCGCGAGCGCGCGCGCGTTCCTCGTGCTCCCCGAAACGTCGTTCGGTTATCGCGCGTCCGTCGATTATCGGATCACGCCCGCGACGCACGTCTCGCTCGCGCTCTTCTCGCTACGCCGGTACGACGCGTACGCGACGTTCTCGCAGGCGGCGACGCGCGGGGTGGAACTCGGGTTCGAACGGCGTCCGGCGCCGGGCCGGCTCGGCGCGAGCGCGTTCGTCGATCTCACGCGCGCGTACGTCTTCGGCGCGCCGTCGGCGTCGCCGCGCGCGGCGTTCGGCGAGGCCGCGGCCTCCGACGCGCAACTTCCGGGCGACGCGTATTCGAAGGTTCGCGGCGCGCTCGACTATCGCGGCCTCGACGGGATCGACGTGCTCTTCGGCGCGACGCTCGTCGGCGCGAATAACGCCTTCGACGCGCACGCGCTCCTGCTCGGCGAACTCGGCCTGCGCGTCCCGATCGGAACGGCGTTCGAGGGCCGTCTCGGCGTCGAGAATCTGTTCCGCGCGCGGATCGCCGATCCGACGCTCGCCTCCGATTTCGCGTCGCGCGAGCTCACGCTCACGTTCGGACGGCGTTAGCGACGCGCGGCGCCGTCAGCGCGTCGGACGGATGCGGTAGACGACGCCCGCGGCGTCGTCGGCGACGAAGAGGCTGCCCTGCGGACCGACCGCGATGCCCGTGGGGCGGCCGATCCGCGAACGTTTCGGCGCCTGGTAGCCGTCGACGAACGAGGTCCACTGCGTCGTCGGGTCGTTCCAGTCGACGGCCGTCGCGGGCTCGGTTCCGCGCATCGCGACGAACGCGACGTGCGGCGCGACGGGCGGCACGTGCCACGAACCGTGGAGCGTGACGAACGCCCCGCCGCGATACGCCGCGGGGAACGCGTAGGTGCCCGTCGGACGGCGCGGATAGAAGACGGCGCCGATCGGCGTCTCGTACGCGGGGAAAACGACGCGCGCGACCGTCGTCCTCGTGCAATCGATCCCCGCGCGCACCGGACGGCGATTCTCGTAACACGTCGGCCAGCCGTAATCCGGAACGCCCGCGTGGGCGCTCACGGCATCGAAGATCTCGTACGGATGGCCGCGCTCGAGTTCGTCCTGCCCCGCGACGCCGGCCCAGAGCGCGCCCGTCTCGGGATCGGTCGCGAGCGCGACCGCGTTGCGGACGTGCGTCGCTACGTCGCGCACGTCGGAACCGGAAAACGTCATCGACCGAATCGTCGCGCGCGTGGGATCGGGATCGGTACAGGCGTTGCACGACGACCCGACGGCGACGTAGAGCACGTCGTCGCGCACGGCGACGCTCGTCGTGTCGTGACCGCGCGAGCCGCGCTCGCGAAGCGTCGCGATCTCGCGCGGCGGACCGATCGCCTTCCTCGAACCCGCGCGATACGACACGCGCCAGACGCCGTGTTCGGTTCCGACGAAGAGCGAATCCGCGGCGAACGCGACGCCCGCGGCCCGATCGTCGTCGAGATGCGCGAACGTCGTCGGCGCCGCGGGCACGGTCGCTTCGGCGTCGGCGACGATCGCGACGTCGCGACCGCGCGTTCCGACGAAGAGATCGCCGCTCGGCGAGACGGCGAGTTCGCGCGCACCGTCGATCCGCGCGATCGTCTCGATCGTGAAACCGGGCGGCGTCGCGAGGCGCGCGGCGACGGGTGCGACGTGGGCGAGGACGACGGCCGCGATCATGTCGGCATCGTTTCTCGGCTCGTGCCGCGACGGCTTCTCGATACCTCGACGACGCGCGCGATCGCGAACCGCACGCGCGCTCGCGGCGACGCGGAGCCCGTCCGACGTCGCCCGCGGTTAGTTGCGACTCGCCGGGGCGTAATAGCCGTCCCGTTCGCGCGCGGGGCCGCCGCGCCGACGTTCGAAAGCGAGCGGGCCTTTCGCGAAGATGTGCGCGTCGGCGACTTCGTAGGAGTTGTCGGCGACGCGAACTTGATCGAGGACGACGCGTTCGATCGCCTCGTCGTCGAAGACGTTCGAGACGTGGAGCAGGAGATGCGCGAGCATGCGCGTCCGCGCGCCGCTCGAAGCGACGCCGAGTTTCGCGTGCAGTTCGGCGAGCATCGCCTCGGCGCGCTGTTCGCCGAGCGGATGGAGCCGATGTGCCGCGCGATCGCCGCTGCGTATCTCGACGATCCGTCCGAGGTCCGCGTCGTCGCGTCCCTCGATCGCGACGTCGTTGCCGACCTCGAGGATCCGACGCGCGAGGATACGACTTCCCGGATGCGCGAGGACGCGCTCGTGAAGGCGCGCGTAGGCGCCGCGGATCTTGTCGCTCGCGCGAAGTCCCGGTTCGATCGTCCGCTCGTCGACGTCGGATGGCGCGAGGATCCGCAGATCGATCGTGCGCCGTGCCGCGAAGCTGACGGCGTCGTCGGCACTCTCGACGACGCGCGCGCGAACGACGCGGATGTCGTGCTCTCGCAACAGCTCGAGTCCGTCTTCGAAATCGATGATGGTCATCGGGATATCCCTTCACGCGGTGCGGATACGTCCGCACGTCCGTCGCCGGTACGTAACGCGCGGGTGCCGCGGCGTCCGACGTCGGTCGATCGAGCGCGGGGGAGATCGCGGATCGCGTCCATCGTGTGAGGTTCGTTCGGATATGGGGTCGGCCTGCGGCGTTCCGCTCTCTCGCGGCGCGCGGGACATCGCTCCGTCCGGTTCAACTACGCTTCGGTGGGTTTGCGAATCGAGGACTACGCGCTCTTGGGCGACATGCATGCCGCCGCGCTCGTCGGAACGGACGGTTCGATCGATTGGTTCTGCGCGCCGCGTTTCGATAGTCCGGCCGCGTTCGCCGCGCTCGTCGGCGGCGCGGAAAACGGTCGCTGGCAGATCGTCCCGGCGGATCCCGCGTACGTCGTCTCGCGCCGCTATCGTCCGAACTCGCTCGTGTTGGAGACGACGTTCTCGTGCGCGACGGGATCGGTCGTGCTCGTCGACGCGATGCTCGCGAGCGGCGGTCCGCGGATCCTGCGCTCCGTGCGCGGTCTGTCGGGTTCGGTGCCGATGCGGATGGAGTACGTCGTGCGGTTCGGTTATGGAACGATCGTACCGTGGGTCCATCGTTCGGCGGAAGGCCTGCTCGCGATCGCCGGACCCGACGCGCTGTTGCTCGCGACGGATCTCGATCTGCGCGCCGACGGGATGAAGACGGTCGCATCGTTCGTCGTGCGCGCGACCGAGCGCGTCGACTGCGAACTCACGTACTTCCCCTCATTCGAGGCGACCCCGCATCCGCGCACGGACGGCGACGCGTTCGCCGCGACCGACGCGGTGTGGCACGACGCGGTCGACGGATGCGCGTACGACGGACCCGATCGCGAACGCGTGACGCGTTCGCTGCTCACGCTCAAGGCGCTCACGTACGCGCCGACCGGCGGGATCGTCGCGGCCGCGACGACGTCGCTTCCGGAGAAGATCGGCGGCGTGCGTAACTGGGATTACCGATACTGTTGGTTGCGCGATGCGACGTTCACGCTCGAGGCGCTCCTGGCCGCCGGAGATCGACGCGCCGCGATCGCGTGGCGTCGCTGGCTCTTGCGCGCGATCGCCGGAAGTCCGGCCGACCTGCAGATCGTCTACGGCATCACGGGGATCCGGCGCGTCGAGGAGATCGAGTTGCCGTGGCTCGCGGGGTACGAGGGTTCGCGGCCGGTCCGCGTCGGAAACGGCGCGCGCGGTCAGTTCCAACTCGACGTCTTCGGCGAGGTGATCGATCTCCTCCACGCCGCGACGCGGTACGGCATCGAGACCTCCGAGGACGAATGGGCGTTGATGAAAGCGATCGTCTCGCACGTCGAGGACTGCTGGCGCGAACCCGATCGCGGACTCTGGGAGGTGCGCGGCGAGCCGCGTCACTTCACGCATTCGAAAGTCATGGCGTGGGTCGCGCTCGATCGCGCCGTGACGGCGATCGAACGCGACGGGTTCGAGGGGCCGCTCGAACGATGGCGCGGCGTTCGCGACGCGATCGCCGCCGACGTCGTCGCGAACGGATTCGATCCCGCGCGCAACGCGTTCGTGCAATCCTACGGCTCCACGGCGCTCGACGCCGCGACGCTCCTCATCCCGGCCGTCGGATTCTTACCGCCGGACGATCCGCGCGTCGTCGGGACGATCGAGGCGATCGAGCGCGACCTCGTCCGCGACGGGTTCGTGCTCCGCTACGATCGAGCGGCGGGGACCGAAGACGGCTTTCCGCCGGGCGAGGGTGCGTTTCTCGCCTGCAGCTTTTGGCTCGTCGACGCGCTCGTGCTCGTCGGACGGCGCGACGACGCGCGCGCGTTGTTCGATCGCGTCGCCGCGGTCGCGAACGACGTCGGCTTGCTCGCCGAGGAGTACGATCCGACGGCGAGGCGGCTCGTCGGAAACTTTCCGCAGGCCTTTTCGCACGTCGGACTCATCAATAGTGCTTTCAACCTGTCGCACGAAGCCCGGCCTGCGTCGGAGCGGGCGGCGCGCCCGGCGGAAGTCCCGACCGCCTGAGGAACGTGCGGCCCCCACGTGCAAGGAATCGCCCGAGCGCCGCCTAGGGGAACATCGTGGACGAGCCGACCGACCATCTCAAATCACTGTCGCTGCCGAGTTTGCTCGCACGCCTGTCGTCGCAGATCGGCGAACTCGTCACGGCCGAGATCGAACTCGCCAAACGCGACGTCGAGCGCAAGGTTCGCGGGCTCGGCGTCACGCTCGCGTACGCCGCGATCGCCGTGACGTTCGGGCTCCTCGCGCTCGTCGCGCTCACGATCACCGCGATCGTCGCGATCGCGACGGTCCTGCCCGACTGGGAAGCGGCCGCGCTCGTCTCGGCCGTCCTCGTCGGCGCGACCGCGATGTTCGCCGTCGCCGCGAGAGCGCGCATGCACGCGGTCGTCCCGTCGTCGGCGGAGCACGTCTCGAATCCGAAAAAGGAGGATCTCGAATGGGCGAAGACGCGCGTCGCCTCGAGCAACAAGTAGAGCGTCGCCGTCGCGACATCTCGGCGGTCCTCGAAGCGATCGCGCGACACGCGGATCTCTCGGACGGCGTCGCGATCGCGAATTTCGAACGTGGATCCGCGCGCGCGACGGGCGGCGCCGATGCGTCCGCCCGGAACGGAAGCGCGAGCGACCTCGTGCCGACGGACGATCGTGCGCGCGAAGCCCGGGTCGCGTCGACCGAGCCCGAAGCCGTCGTTCGCCTCGCCCTGCCGAGCGTGTCGCCGACCGTGCTCGTCGTCGCTTCGGTCGCGCTCGTGTGCGGGACGCTCCTCGGCAACGCGTTGCCGCGCCGCCTGTAGGTCCGCCGGCCCGAGCGTATCGGCTTTCGCGAGCCCGTTCCTTATGTCGGCGCGCGTGATGCCGATAACATCCTCGAGAGGGAGCGTGAAGGTTGCAATCGGCGGGCTTTCGAGACGGATTCGGTCGCGCCGTGACGCGCGACTCCTGGCGCGCGGCGAGCTGCTTCGCGGCGGGGCTCGGGATCGTGGCGGTGATCGCGAGGCTCACGGAATCCGTCGCACTCCCGCAGGCGACGACGTTCGTTCCGATCGAGAGCACGTTTTCGTTCTGCGCCGCGACCCTCGCGGCGGTCTTGCTCGTCGGACAATTCTACGTCTCGGGCTCGGTCGGGGTCGTCGTCCTCGCGAGCGCCTTCGAGATCTCGGCGATCTTCGCGATCCCGCACCTCATCGGCGGCTCGGGCGAGGCGACGTTCTTGTGGACGGTGCGGCAGGTGATCTTCGCGACGCTCGTCGCGACCGCGTTCGTCGTCGATCCCAGACTCGATCGTCGGATCTACGCGCGCGGCGAGATCGATCGGACGCTCGGGTTCACCGTCTTCGCGTCCGCGGCGTGCGGGGCGACGCTCGCGATCTTCGCCGCCGCGCTCTCGCCGCACGTGCCCGCCTTCTCGTGGACGATCGTGTGCGCCGACGCGATCGCCTGCGCGATCGTCCTCGGTCGCGGCGGATACGCGACGAACCTCGCGGTGTGGATCGCGCTCTCGACGTTCGCGTCGGGACTCGAGGGCGCGCTCGGCGGCCTCGGCGGGAACGCGAACGCGCTCGGTTGGTATCTCGCCCGCGTTCCGACGTCGCTCGGGGCGGGCGCCGTCCTCTTCGTGCTCTTTCGCGAGATCGCCGCGCTCTATCTGCGGCTGACCGAACTCGCCACGCGCGACGCGCTCACCGGTCTCCCGAACCGACGCGGACTCGACGAGTATCTCCGCGGCGTCTACGCGTTCGCCGAACGTCGGCGACTCGGTTTCGCGTTACTCGTCGTCGATATCGATCATTTCAAACGCTATAACGATCGGTACGGTCACGCGCGCGGCGACGTCGCGCTCCGCCGCGTCGCCGCGTTGTTGCGCAAGTCGGCCGTGCGACGACACGACTTCGTCGCGCGTTTCGGTGGGGAGGAGTTCGTCGTCGCGCTCTGCGACGTCACCGTTCGCGAGGCGATCGTCGTAGCGGAGCGTTTACAGAAGCGCGTCGAACGCGCGCGGATCGCGCACGAAGGAATGGCCTCCGGCATCGTCAGCGTCAGCGTCGGTATAGGTAAAACGGACGATGCGGCCCGCACCTCGCTCGACGAGTTGTTCGAAGTCGCCGATCGCGCCCTCTACCAAGCGAAAGACCGCGGTCGCAATCGTTACGTCGTCGCGACGTGCGCGCCCGACGTGGACGTCGTCGCCTCGCAGTCGGAACGCTCCGCGCAAGCGCGTTAATATTCGCGTCCGAGCCAGGCATTAGCGAACCGTCCCGCAAAGCGATAATTATGCAAGAACGTCCTTTCAAAGTAACTTCGTTTACCATGCAGCCGAAAGCGCTGAAGCTGCTCAAGAAAACGGCTCAGGCGCACGACGTCGCGATGAGCGGTCTCGTGAACCTGGCGATCACGAAGCTCCTCACCGATCGTAGCGAGCGACAGATCGAACTCATGCTCAAGCGCGAAGGCGTCAAACGTCGCAGGAGTGCCGAGTAACGTCTACGGTTCGGGTAGGCCCGCCGGGAAGCGACCCACGGGCCGAAGCCGTTAGCCGACGGGCACGATTTCGGACGCATCGCGCACGCGTCGAGCGTCCCTTCGAACGACGGATCCGGCGCGAGTCCGTCACGATCGAACAGCAAGCGACGCATCGGCGTCGTTTTTAACGTTCCGCCGACCGATGCGGACGTCGCGTGGTAGCCCCAGCGGGATTCGAACCCGCGTTACCGCCGTGAGAGGGCAGCGTCCTAGGCCTCTAGACGATGGGGCCACGTTGGCTCCCGGGCATGGACTCGAACCACGATAAGCAGAGTCAGAGTCTGCTGTCCTACCATTAGACGACCCGGGAATGGCGACGGACGCTCATTGGCGGGAGACGCTCGGACCCCTCCAGCGGGCACGCGTAGGAAGCGTCTCCGCCCCGCGCAAACGTGGCTCCGTAACGTGCAAGCAGTAATTTTGGTCGGCGGCGAAGGCACGCGGCTTCGTCCGCTAACGCTGAAGACGCCCAAGCCGATGGTGCCGTTGTTCGGCATCCCGTTCCTCGAGCGTACGATCGTGCGCCTGCGCGACGCGGGCGTGACGGAAGTCGTCCTCGCCGCGGGCTACCTGCCCGAGGCGATCGTCGATCACTTCGGCGAGGGCGCGCGCGTCGGCGTGACCGTGCGGTACGTCCTCGAGGCCTCGCCGCTCGGAACCGCGGGCGCGCTCCGCAACGTCGCCGATCGTCTCACGGGCCGCTTCTTCGTACTCAACGGCGACGTGTTGACGAGCCTCGACCTGCGCGCGATGCTCGCGTTTCACGAGTCGGTCGGCGCCGTCGCCACGTTGCACGCGATCGAAGTCGAGGACCCGTCGGCGTTCGGCTGCATCGCGCACGACGCACGCGGACGCGTTTCGGCGTTCGTCGAGAAGCCGCCGCGCGAACTCGCGCCGACGAACGACATCAACGCGGGCACCTATCTGCTCGAACGTCGCGTCCTCGACACGATTCCGGTCGGTCGCGCCGTCTCGGTCGAACGGGAGACGTTTCCGGCGCTCATCGCCGCGGGCGAGCCGGTCTACGCGTTCGCCACGCACGATTATTGGCTCGACGTCGGTCGGCCGCGGCAGTACCTGCAGGCGCACGAAGACGTGCTCGATCGCAAGCTCGCGCTCGAAGCCGACGCACGTCGACCGGCGGGCGGGACGATGTGGTTCGCGGGCAGCCCGGGTCTGCCGTCGAACGTCCGGCCGCCGGCGTACGTCGACGCGGGCGCCGCGATCGATCCGGGAGCGGTCGTCGGTCCGCACGCGACGATCGGCGCCGATTGCCGGATCGAGGCCGGAGCGGAGATCTCGCGATCGGTCCTCTGGAGCGACGTGCACGTGGGGCCGGGCGCCAGAGTCGTCGACGCGATCCTCGCGACGGGCGTCCGCGTCGGTCGCGAGGCGGTCGTGAGCGCGGGCGCGGTCGTCGGTCACGGCGCCGAGATCCGGCCCGGCGTCGTCCTCGAAAACGACGCGCGGGTGATCGCGGCGGAGGCGGATCACGTCGAGGAGCCCGCGGCTACGTAAGATTGCGCACGGTCGATATCGGGTAAGACGACAGCCTGAGAAGGTGTAACGTGCCGCTTACTTCGTCATCGCTCGCGTCCGGGGCGCCCGACCTGTTGTTTCTCGGGTCGTACCCGCCCCGCGAGTGCGGGATCGCGACGTTCACGAACGACGTCGTGGACAGTTTCGACGATGCGTTCGGCGTGCGTAGCGGCGTGATCGCGATCGACGAGTCGGGCGGAGCGGAGCGACGCTACCCGCCGAACGTGGTCGGGCGCCTCGCGCAAGACGATCGAAGCCAGTATCGACGGACCGCGCTCAAGATCGACGCGCTCCCCGCATCGCTGCTCAACGTCCAGCACGAGTACGGTCTCTTCGGCGGCGACGACGGGGCGTGGTTTCTCGATCTCATCGAACCGCTCCGGAAGACGCTCGTCGTGACGTTGCATACGGTGTTACCGGATCCGACCGCCTCGCATCGGGAACTCGCGCGCAGGATCTGCGGCCGGGCCGACGGCGTCGTCGTGCTCTCGCAGACGGGCAAGGACATCTTGGTGCGCGGCTACGGCGTCCCGGCCGATCGCGTCTCGGTCATCCACCACGGCGTTCCGGACGTTCCGTTCCGACCGACGTCGGAACTCAAAGGCATCTTCGGACTCGAGGATCGTTTCGTGATCTCGACGTTCGGTTTGATCGGTCGGGGGAAGGGTCTCGAGTACGGCATCCGCGCGATGCGCGAGGTCGCCGACCGGCATCCGAGCGCGCTCTACCTCATTCTCGGGCAGACGCATCCCGGCGTCCGTCGTCACGAGGGCGAGTCGTATCGACGCGAGCTCACGGCGCTCGTGGAAGAACTCGGACTCGAGAAGAACGTGAAGCTCGTCGACAAGTTCTTGGAGTTCGACGAACTCATCGCGTATCTCGGCGCGACCGACATCTACCTCACGCCGTATCTCAATCCCGATCAGATCGTGAGCGGTACGCTCGCCTACGCGATCGGTCTCGGAAAAGCCGTCGTGTCGACGCCGTATCTCTACGCCGAGGAGTTGCTCGCGAGCGAACGCGGCAGGCTCGTTCCGTTCCGCGATCCCGCGGCGATCTCGCGCGCCCTGCTCGCCTTCGTCGACGATCCGTGGCTGCGGCGGGCGACGGAACGTCGCGCCTACCGTTTCGGACGACAGATGACGTGGCCGCACGTCGCGCGCGCGTACGGCGCGCTGTTCGACCGGCTCGTGCGCGGCGCGAGACCGGAAACCGCGATGTTCGAGCAGCCGGCGTGATCGTGTACCGACCGCCGTCGCTCGACCATCTCGAGACGATCACCGACGACGTCGGGATCCTGCAACACGCGGCGTTCGACGTTCCGAAGCGCTCCGAAGGGTACTGCACGGACGACGTCGCCCGGGCGTTCATGGTCGCGCTCGCGGCCTCGGAATTTCCGGCCCTCGCCGATCGCGCCACGCGTCTCGCGCGGATCTATCTCGCGTTCTTGGCCGACGCGCAACGGCCGGACGGCCGGTTTCGCAATTTCATGAGCTACGCGCGGACGTGGCTCGACGACGTCGGATCGGAAGACAGCAACGGCCGCGCGATCTGGGCGCTCGGCTACGGGATGCGACACGCCAGACGCGCCGAGTGGCGAGCGCTCTGCGGCACGTTACTCGAGCGTTCGCTACCGATCGCGCGCGCGCTCGCACCCGTCCGTTCGCGCGCGTACGCCGCGCTCGGACTCGTCCGCGCGCGCGAGGTCGCCTCGGGCGAGGCCGCGCGGACGATCGACGCGACGCTCGACCTCTTCGCGAGCGACCTCCACGGGCGTCGCGACGCCTTCGCTTCGGCCGATTGGAATTGGTTCGAGCCGGAGCTCACGTACGATAACGCGCGTCTCTCCGAAGCGCTCCTGCGGATCGGGCTCCTCCGCGGACGGCGCGCCGACGTGGAACTCGGTCTCGCGACCCTCGATTTCTACGCGTCGGTCGTCGTCGAGGACGGCGTCCTCGTCCCGATCGGCAACGACGGCTGGTACCGTCGCGGCGGGGTCCGCGCGCGTTTCGGTCAGCAACCGCTCGAAGCGTCGGCGCTCGTCGACGCCGCGCACGCGGCGCTCGCCGCGGGCGGCGGGGCGCGCTACGAAACGCTCGCCGCGTGCGCCCGAGACTGGTTTTTCGGACAGAACACGGCGCGGATACCGCTCGCCGTCGGCGGCGGTTGTCGCGACGGGCTCGAGCGGAGCGGCGCCAACGAAAATATGGGCGCCGAATCGACGCTCGCGTATCTCTCGGTCGCGTTCGCGCGCGCGCGGCCCGACGCCGAAACGATACGCGTCGCGCGGTAGCGACGACCGGCGGGCGGAGCGTCCGAGGCAGAACGGACCTCGCTAGCGAATACTACCGGGTGATGATTGTCCAACCCGACGTACTTAGTGATGTCCAGAACTCGGCCGTCACCCATACCGATGGCCCGGTTCTCATTTTCGCGGGCGCCGGAAGCGGGAAGACGCGCGTCCTGACGCATCGGATCGCGTATCTCCTCCACGAGAAGAACGTCTTCCCGGACCGGATCCTCGCGGTGACGTTCACGAATAAGGCCGCGGGCGAGATGAAGTCGCGGCTCGAGAAGATGGTCGGCGCCGCGGCGAAGGATCTCTGGGTCGGCACGTTCCACTCGGTCTGCGTCCGGATGCTCCGCCGCGACGGCAAGAAGATCGGCATCGCTTCGAACTTCGCGATCATGGACGACGCGGATCAGCGTTCGATCATCCGCGACGTCCTGCACGATCTCAACTACGACGAGCGGCAGATCGCGCCCGGCGCCGCGCTCGACGAGATCGGAAAGGCGAAGAACCAGTTACTCGGCCCCGATGCGTACGAATCGAAGAACACGTCGTTCTTCGGCGAGCGCATCGCCGCGGTGTATCGCGAATACGATCGACGCCTGCGCGAATCCAACGGTCTCGATTTCGACGACCTCATCGCCAAGACGATCGAACTGCTCGAGAACGACGTCGAGACGCGGACCCGCTATCAGAACAAGTTCCGCTACATCCTCGTCGACGAGTATCAGGACGTGAACTTCGCGCAGTACCGCCTCTGCGCGCTCCTCGCCGACGAGCACAAGAATCTCACGGTCGTCGGCGACGACGATCAGTCGATCTACTCGTGGCGCGGGAGCGACTACCAGAACATCTTGCGCTTCGAGAAAGACTTTCCGGGCGCGAAGGTCTTCAAGCTCGAAGAGAACTACCGCTCGACGCAGACGATCCTCGACGTCGCGAACGAGCTCGTCGCGAACAATCAGGGTCGCGCGGAGAAGAAGCTCTTCACGAATCGCGCGGCGGGCGAGATCGTCACGGTCTACGGCGCCGAGACCGAACGCGCCGAGGCGCGCTACGTCATCGAGAAGATCAAGGAACTCGTCCGCGAGGGCGCGGCGTACCGCGACTTCATGGTGCTCTATCGCACGAACGCGCAATCGCGCGTGTTCGAAGAGGGCTTCCTCGGCGAGGGCATCCCCTATCGCGTCGTCGGCGGCGTCGGGTTCTACGCGCGCACCGAGATCAAAGACATGATGGCGTACCTGCGCTACATCGTGAACCCCTCCGACGCCGTCGCGTTCCGCCGGATCGTCAACGTCCCGCGCCGTTCGATCGGCCAACAGACGCTCGCGAGCCTCGTCGACGCGGCGAACGCCGCGGGCGTCTCGGTCGGTCAGACGGTCTTCGACAAAGAGATCCTGCGCCGCGCCGTTCCGAAAAAACAACGCGAACTCGAGCGCTTCGCCGATCTCATCGCGAGCCTGCGCGAGAGTGCGGAGAAGTTATCGGTCTCCGATCTGCTCGTCGCCGTCATGGAAGAGTCGGGCTACATCCGCGAACTCCAGGGCGAGGATACCGCAGACGCCCGGACGCGCTTGGAGAATCTCCAAGAACTCGTCACGGTGGCCAAAGAGTTCGAAGCGCACGAAGCGACGCCCGGAACGCTCGACGACTTCCTCGCGAACGTCGCGCTCGTGAGCGATCTCGATACGCTCGATCCCACGGCGTCGTTCGTCACGCTCATGACGATGCACGCGGCGAAGGGGCTCGAGTTCCCGGTCGTCTTCCTCACCGGGCTCGAGGACGGCGTGTTCCCGCACAATCGCGCGCTGACCGACATGACCGAACTCGAAGAGGAGCGCCGTCTCGCCTACGTCGGCCTGACGCGCGCGATGGATCGGCTCTTCCTCTCGTACGCGATGCGGCGCACGCTGTTCGGCAACACGTTCGCGCATCCGAAATCGCGCTTTCTCGACGAGATGCCGAGCGTCGAGGTGATCGGCAACGTCACGCCGATGCCCCGTCCGGCGGGCGGTCGTTGGCGCGAGGTCGCGATCCACGAGACCGCGGGCGCGGGCGTGAGCCTCGGTCTCGAGGTCGGCGATCGCGTGAAGCATCCGAAGTGGGGCGAGGGGCTCGTCTCGGCGGTTTCGGGCGCGGGCGGCGACGGGTTGCTCACGATCATGTTCCCCAACGTCGGCGAGAAGATGGTCATGCTCAAATACGCGCCGCTCGAAAAGGTTCTGTCGTAGTCGCGACCGCTGCGAAGCGAGCGCGTTAGCGCGTCGTCGCCGTGAGGGTCGCGGTCGCGGGCGCGCTCGGACGGATGGGACGCGAGACCTGCGCGGCGATCGTCGCCACGCGGGATCTCGAACTCGTCGGAGGATTCGCGCGCTCGCGCGCGGGCGAATCGCTCGCGAGCGTTCTCGCGTTGCCGCGCGATGCGGGCCCGCTCTACGACGATATCGACGCGCTCTGCGACGACGCGAAGCCCGACGTCGTCGTCGACTTCACCGTGCATCCGACGACGCTCGACGTGGCGCGCGCGACGGTCGAGCGCGGCATCTCGCCCGTGATCGGCGCGACGGGATGGTCGGACGACGAACGCGCGGCGCTCGCGTCGCGCTGCGAATCGCGTGGCGTCGGCGCCGCGCTCGTCGCCAACTTCGCCCTCGGTGCCGTCCTCGCGATGCGCTTCGCGGAACAGGCGGCGCGGCTCTTTCCGACGGTCGAGATCGTGGAACTCCATCACGACGGTAAGCGCGACGCGCCGAGCGGGACGGCGAAGGCGACGGCCGCGCGTATCGTGGCGGCGCGCGGCGACGGTGCCGAGGTCGTCATCCACAGCGTCCGTTTGCGCGGCCTCGTCGCGCACGAGGAGATTCTTTTCGGCGGCGAGGGCGAAGTGCTCACGATCCGGCACGATTCGCTCGCGCGGAGTTCGTTCATGACGGGCGTTTTGCTCGCGGTGCGGAAGATACGCGACCGCAAGGGTCTCGTCGTCGGACTCGATTCGTTTTTGGGAGAGATGTCGTGAAGGTAGCCGTCGTCGGCGTGACGGGCGTGGTGGGGCAGACGATCCTGCGCGTTCTCGACGAGCGCGCGCTCGACGTCGCCGAACTCGGAGCGTTCGCCTCGCGCGATCGCGACGAGACGCTCGCGTACCGCGGACGCGCGTGGCCGATCCGCGCGGCGACGGCGCGGGCGCTGCGCGCGGGCGCGTACGACGTCGTGTTCTTCGCGTCGAGCGACGACGCGAGCGCCGAACTCGCCGAGGCCGCGGTCGAGTCCGGCGCGATCGTCATCGACAACAGCGCGACCTTTCGTCTGCGCGACGACGTGCCGCTCGTCGTCCCCGAAGTCAATCCGCACCACGTGCGCGACGGGCACCGCCTCTTTCCCGTCGCGAACTGCACCGCGATCGTGCTCTGCGTCGGCGTCGCGCCGATCGCGCGCGTCGCGGGACTGCGGAGTCTGCGCGTCGCGACGTATCAGGCCGTGAGCGGCGCCGGACGCGCCGGGCTCGACGCGCTCGCGGACGAGGAGCACGCGTCGCTCGCGGACGTCCCGTCCGCGGCGACCGCGACGCCGTTCGTCGCACCGATCTTCCGCAACGTCGTGCCGCAGATCGGTTCGTTCGACGCCGCGGGCGACACGGGCGAAGAGCTGAAGATCGCCGCGGAGACGCGCAAGATGCTCGGCTTACCGGCGCTCCACGTCGCGGCGACGACCGTGCGCGTTCCGGTCCGTTACGCCCACAGCGAAGCCGTCTTCCTCGAAACCGAACGCGACGCGACGACGGACGAACTCGCGGCGGCGCTCGCGAGCGCGCCGGGCGTCGCGTTCCACCGGACGGGCGTCGTCACGCCGCGCGACGTCGAGGGCCAAGATCTCGTCCACGTCGCGCGTCTGCGTTCCGAGAGCGGGTCGCCGCGGCACTTCCAACTCTGGGTCGTCGGCGATCAAGTCCGCAAGGGCGCGGCGACGAACGGCGTGCAGATCTTGGAATTATTGATCGCCTCCGGTCGTCTGCGCGCGCGCGAGGTCGCGGGATCGTGAAGACGATCGTGCAGAAATTCGGCGGCAGTTCGCTCGCCACGCCCGAGCTTCGCGAGATCGCGGCATCGCGCGTCCTCGAAGCGCGGCAACGCGGTGCGTCGCCCGTCGTCGTGTGTTCCGCGATCGGACGCGCGCCCGATCCGTACGCGACCGATTCGCTCCTCGCGTTGCTCGGACCGTCGCGCGGCGGTCCCAATCGCGATCTGTTGTTGTCGTGCGGCGAGGCGATGTCGTGCGCGATCTTCGCCGAATTGCTCACCTCGTGGGGCGCCGACGCGCAGGCGATGACGGGCGGTCAGGCGGGCTTCGTCACCGACGCGCGCTTCGGCGACGCGAAGATCCTCCGCGTCGAACCGCGCAACGTGCTCGCGTTGCTCGAACGCGGGATCATCCCGGTCGTCACGGGGTTCCAGGGCATGACCGAAGACGGCGCGGTGACGACGCTCGGTCGCGGCGGGAGCGATCTCTCCGCGATCGCGCTCGGCGAGGCGCTCGATTCGGAATCGGTCGAGATCTTCACCGACGTCAGCGGCGTGATGACGGGCGATCCGCGTCGGATCGCCGGCGCGCACGCGCTCGATCGCGTGAATTATTCGGAGATGGTCGAACTCGCATCCGACGGCGCGAAGGTGATGCACGCGAAGGCGGCCGATCTCGCGCGTCTCTCCGAAACGCCGTACGTCATCAAGGGCCTCCGTTCGAATTTCGGGACGACGATCGACGAAGGCCATACGCCCGATCGCATCCATCCCGTCACCGGGATCACCTCGCTTCGCGACGTGACGTTCGTGCGCGTGATCCAAGGCGACATCGACGACGTGGTGCGCCGTCGCGAACTCGAGGTGAACATCTTCCGGCGCCTCGCGGAGGCCGACGTCTCGGTCGACATGATCAACGTCAACAACGCGGGCGTGTTCTTTCTCATCGACGGCAATCAGATCGATACGGTCCGCGCCGAACTCTCCGGGCTCAACATGGCGATCCGGATGCGCGCGCACTGCGCGAAGCTCTCGATCGTCGGCGCGGGGATGCGCGGCGTGTCGGGCGTGATGTATCGCGTGGTGCAGGCGCTCTCGGATGCGGAGATCGAGATCATCCATACGACCGATTCGAACATCACGATCTCGGCGCTCGTCCCCGAGGAAGACGTCGCGCGCGCGGAACAGGCGATCCACGATCGCTTCCGCTTGGGGCGGCAGGCGTCGCCGCCCGAGATGGCCGCGGGGCCGCCGCGATGAGCGAGCTCCGCGCGCCGAATCTCGGGCCGCTGCTCACCGCGATGCTCACGCCGTTCGACGCGCGCGGCGCGGTCGATCGTGCCGCGACGGCGCGGCTCGCACGATTTCTCGTCGACGAGGGCAACACGGGGATCGTCGTCGGCGGCTCGACCGGCGAATCGATCGCGCTCGAGGACGACGAGAAGCTCGCGCTCTTCGCGACCGTCAAGGAGGCCGTCGGCGATCGCGCCGCGGTCGTCGCGGGGACGGGCGGAGGCAACACGCATCATTCCGTCGCGCTCTCCGCCCGTGCCGAAGCGGCCGGCGTCGACGCGATCTTGGCGGTCGTCCCGTATTATTCGAAACCGACGCAGGACGGCATGCTCCGGCATTTCGGTACGCTCGCGGAGGCGACGCGACTTCCGATCGTCGTCTACAACATCCCCGGTCGGACGGGTGCGAACATGTTGCCGGGCACGATCCTCGAACTCGCGCGCCGACATCGTACGATCGCCGGCGTCAAAGAATCGAGCGGCGATTTCGCGCAATTCGCCGCGATCTTGCGCGACCGACCGAGCGATTTCGCGTTCTGGTGCGGCGACGATCATCTCTTCCTTCCGTCGCTCGCGCTCGGCGCCGACGGCCTCATCAGCGTCGCGGGCCACCTCTGCGCGCGCGAGCTGCGCGCGATGCACGATTCTTTCTCGCGCGGCGACGTCGCGAGCGCCGCGCGCGCGCATCTCGGACTCGGCGAACTCTTCGCCGCGCTCTTCGCGACGACGAGCCCGATCCCGATCAAATGGGCGATGAACGAACTCGGCTTCGGACTCGGTCCGTGCCGGTCGCCGCTCGGCGAGATGCCGGACGATCTCGCGACGCGCCTGCGCCCGTTACTCGCACCCTATCGCGAGCGGGTGCGCGAAACCGCCGTCCTCCGTTAACGTGGAGAGCGTCGCGGTACTCGGTTGTCGCGTCGATACGGCGGACGCGCGCGAGGCGGTCGCGCGGATCGTCGCGCTCGCGCGCGGCGATCGGCCGTCGCTCGTCGTGACGCTCGGAACCGAGATGATCGTTCACGCCCAGCGCGATCCCGCGTTTCGCGCGATCGTCAACGGAAGCGCGCTCTCGCTCTGCGATACGATCGGCGTCGTGCTCGCGGCGCGTTCGCGCGGCGCGACGGTTGCGGGAAGGGTGGCGGGCGTCGATCTCATCGAGCCGCTATGCGTCGCACTCGCGGCGGCGGACCGCTCGATCTACCTGCTCGGCGCGAAGGGCGACACGGCCGCGCGTGCCGCGGAGACGCTCCGCGCGCGCGTCCCCGGTCTGCGCATCGCGGGCGCGCGCGACGGGTACTTCGCCCCGGACGAGGAGCCCGCGGTCGCGGCCGCGATCGCGGCGAGCGGCGCGAACGTGCTCTTCGTCGGGCTCGGGTCGCCGCGTCAGGAGCGATTCGTCGCGACGCGTCTCGCGGAGACGGGATGCGCGGTCGGCATCGGCGTCGGCGGCTCCTTCGACGTGCTCGCGGGGACCGTCCGGCGCGCCCCGAAGCTCTGGCGGCGACTCAATCTCGAATGGCTGCATCGGCTCTTGCTCGAGCCCGCTCGCTTCCGCCGCCAACTCGCCCTGCCGTACTTCGTTTGGCTCGCGCTCCGCGAACGCGTGCTCCATCCCCCTGCTCGGAGGTTTTCTTGAAAGCGATGATCCTCGCCGGCGGCATGAGCACGAGGCTCTATCCGCTGACGAAGCAAGTGCCGAAACCGCTCGTCCCGATCGCGGGCATCCCCAACAGCGGTCACGTGATGCGCTATCTCGCGGCCAACGGCATCGAGGACGTGGCGATCAACGTCCACTACCTCGCCGACAAGATCGTCGATGCGTTCGGCGACGGGTCGCAGTACGGCGTGAAGTTACGGTACTTGCACGAGGACGTGTTGCTCGGAAGCGCCGGCGCGGTCAAGCAGATGGAAGACTTTCTCGCGGGCGACACGTTCGTCGTCGTCGGGTGCGACGGGCTCACGGATCTCCCGCTCGACGAGTTGATCGCGTTCCATCGCAAACGCGCCGCGGTCGCGACGATCGCGCTCGTAACGGAAGAGGACGTCTCGCAGTACGGCGTCGTGGTCTGCGACGGGTCGGGCCGGATCGTCGAATTCCAAGAGAAACCGCCGGCGGGAACCGAGCGCTCGAAGCTCGTGAACACGGGCATCTACGTCTTCGAACCGGAGATCCTCGGACGCATTCCGGCCGGCGCCTTCTACGATTTCGGTAAGAACGTCTTTCCGGAACTGCAAGCCGAGTCGGCCGCGTTCTACGGTCTCGAACTCGGCGGATACTGGGTCGATATCGGGACGCCCGGCGAATACCGTCAGGCGACGAACGACGTGCTCGCGGGGAAGATCCGGCTGCTCGGCGACGCGCGGGCGACGGGCGTCGCGGAGGACGCGATCGTCGGTACCGACGTCCGTTTCGAAGGCGACGTGCGCGTCGGTTCGGGGAGCACGATCGGCGACGGCACGCGGATCGTCGGACCGAGCGTCGTCGGCGACGGCGTCGAGGTCGGCGCGGGCACGACGATCGACGCATCGATCGTGTGGGATCGCGCGCGCGTCGGCGCGGGCGCACGCCTGACGGGGAGCATCGTCGGGATCGATTACGTCGTCGAGCCGGGCGTCGCGCTCGACGGTGCGATCGTCGCGAACGAACCGCAAAAGGCGCAGTCGGCACAGGCGTAACGCGTCCGAATCGCCGGCGGCGGGGCACTCTCCGGGCGTGGACGGTTCGGACCACGCGCATCCGCGTGCGCGTGCGCGACTCGGATTCGCGCGCTTGCGCGAGCGCGCGCTCGAAGGCGTGCTGTTCGCGCTCGGCCTCGGTTTGTCGGCGGCCGCGATCGGTCACGCGACCGCGCCCGTCTCGCATCTTCCGGCGCTCGCCGACGTCGCATCGCGCTCGCACGAACGCTCGGGTCGTGCCGCCCGCGCGACCGTGCGCGTGCCTCGTGCGGACCGTCGTGCGCGCGCGCAACCCGACCGCGATGCGACGTCGGCGGCGCTCGCGGCGCGGCGTCCCGAAGCACGCGGGGCGAACGAAGCGAGCGGAACGACCGTCGCTCGCGAGTCGATCGTGAGATCGCGGGCGCACGGGTCGGGCACGGGCGTTCGCGCGCATGCGACGCCGTCGCGCCCGCGGACGCACGCGCCGAGCGCCGCTTCCTTTCCGCCCGTCGCTTCGATTCGAACGACGCACGCGTCGTCGCCCGCCGGCGCGTCGAAAACTGCGAACGGTCGCGGCGCCGCATCTCGGTCCACGACATCGACACGGCCGACGCGGATCGCGAACCACCGCGGCCTCGCTTTTCCGTCGGCGACGTCGATGCGGCCGACGCGGGTCGCGAAGGGACGCGGCGTAGCGTTTCCGTCCGCGACATCGACACGGCCGACGCGGATCGCGAAGGTCGCGGTTCCGCGCGCGAACGTCGTCGCGCGTCCGACGCATCCGGCGAGGCTCGCGTTTCGCGCCGCGACGATCGACCGCGTTTCGGGCGTGCGCGCGCGCGCGTGGCGCGATCGTCCCGATCGTCGGATCGGCACGGTCGCGGGGCTCGCGCCCGTATCGCTCCCGCTCGTCCTTCCGAGCATCCGGCCGCAACCGCGACGACGCTTTTTGTTCTGATCGCCCGATCGCCGCTTGTCGCGACGTTCCGGCGTCGCGACGGAGCGGGCGTGTTCGTTTCGCTCGCGCTCGGCGCGCTTTTCCCCGCGACGTGCGCCGGGTGCGACGGTCGCGACGGTCCGTTCTGCGCGCGTTGTCGCGCCTCGCTCGCGCCGACGACGCGGCGGACCGGAACGCTCGACGTCGCGTCGTCGGGCGCGTACGACGGCGCGCTGCGGCGCGCGATCTTGCGCTACAAGGGCGGCCGGCGCGACGTCGGCGACGCGCTCGCGGGGTGTCTCGGCGCGTTCGGTCGCGACGTCGTCGCGCTCGCGCGCGCGGATGCGATCGTTCCCGTGACGACGACCGCGTCGCGGCGACGCGAGCGCGGATTCGATCAGGGCGTCCGGCTCGCGCGCGCGCTCGCCGACGCGAGCGGCGTCCCGATGCGGTCGGTCCTGCGACAGACGGCGGGCGATGCCCAGCGCGGTCGGTCGCGCGCGGAGCGCCTCCTCGCCGCGGCGCGCT
>CAZZXB010000012.1:20657-37421 GCA_964658025.1 uncultured Janthinobacterium sp. | reverse complement strand
GGTCGCGGCGGCGCGGTGCGGGGCGCGTTCGGGATCGAGCGCCGCGAGCGACGTCGCGACCACGAAGGCCAGGAACGTGGCGCCCGCATTCGCCGCGTGCGCTTCGCGTAGCGCGAGCGGAAGATGCCAGAGCACGTTGCCCGCGCCGAGGGCGATCTGGACGAAGACGAGCGCGAGACCGAGGCTCGCGAACGCGCGCGCGCGCGACGGACCGGCCTGCCACGCGACGGCGGTTGCGAGCGCGGCGACGATCGCGAAGATCCCCGCCGCGAGTCGGTGCGCCATCTGCAACGCCTGCGGCGCGGTCGTTCCGAAGATCGTCCCGTCGCACGCCGGAAACGTCGCGCAGGCGAGGCCGAAGTAGCTCGAACTCACGTACGCGCCGACGCACATCGTCGCGAACCCGAGCCCGGCCGCGAGCGCGAGGACGGGCGCCGGACCGTCGCCGAAACGCGCGCGACTCGGCGCCTCGCTCGTGCCGGGTCGCGGAGCCACGATCGCGAGGATCGCGAGCACCGTGAGGTCGGCGAGCAAGAGCATCCCCATGCCCCAATGGAGCATGACGGAGAGCGGACTGTTCGCGAGGAGGACGGTCGCGCCGCCGAGCGAGACTTGGATCACGAAGATCGCGCCGAGCGCCGCGAGCGCGGCACCGACGCCGGCGATTCGCGTGCGGACCCGCAGACCGCTCACGATCGCGCCGAGCACGACGAAGCCCTCGACGAACGCGACCAAGCGGTGCGACCATTCGAGGACGACGCCGCCGGCGAGCGTGGGAACGAGCGCGCCGTGGCAGAGCGGCCAATCGGGGCACGTCAGCCCGGCGTCGTTGATCCGAACCCAACTGCCGAGAACCGCGATGGCGAAGGCGAGCACGGCGCTAGCGACCGCGAAGCCACGAAAGACCTGCACGACGTTCCTTACACTCGGCGTCTTCGGACGAAGGCGCATCTCACGAGCTGCATCTCCTGATGAGACGCTTTTGACGGACGCCGCGCAACCGCTGAAGTCGACGGCATTCCGAGCTTCTCGAACTTCGCGAGGCCGTCGGGCCCTTCCCGCGAAGCGCCGGGGAATGAAGTTCGCAGCGCTCTGCGCACTGCTGCTGGCGCTCGTCGGTTGCCGGGAAGTTCGCGTGAAGTCCTACGCCCAGGGCGTCGTCCCCGGAAACGGCGGGAACGTCGTCGCGGTGGTTCGGAGCCGGCGCGATCTCGAGGCGTTCGGCATCCGCAAGCCCGTCCGATTCAACCACGAGTTCGGCGTGCTCTTACTGATGGGCTCGCACCACGACACGGGATGGCGTCAAACCATCGAGTCGATCCGCGCGAATGCCGATAGGGTCCGTATCGTCGCTTTCGAACGACCGCCGCGAGATGCGGGCGAAGCCAGCGGCCCGTACCGGACCTACACGCTGTGGATCGTTCCGAATGCGGTCTACCGGAGCGGTTCCGTGCTCGACGTCGTTACACCGGAAGGCGATCCCATCGCCACGACGACGCTTCGGTAGCGTCACAAGCGAAAGACGAACGTTTTTGGACACTACGACGATCGCGACGCTCGAGTACACGATCGAACGCTTGGGGACCGCACTCGCGCCGTCGGGCGACGCCTCGGAGTCCGAGGGCGTGCTCAACCCGGCCTCCGCGCGTACGCGCGACGGCGTGCTCCTCGTCTATCCGCGCTGCGTGGCACCGAGAAACGTCTCGCGCGTCGGGCTCGTGGAGGCGAGCGGCGATCCGGCGACGCCGACGTTCGATCGTTTGGGCTTCGCACTCGAACCGTTGACGGCCGACGAACTCCGCACGGCCCCGGGCGGATACGGCTGCGAGGACGCGCGCGTGACGTTCGTGCCCGCGCTCGATTGCTACGTGATGGGCTACACGGCGTTCGGCCCGGCGGGACCGCGGATCGCCTTCGCCGTCTCGCCCGACGGATACGTGTGGGAGCGGCTCGGTCTCGTCGATTTTGCCGGGACGGGACGCGAGAACGGCGACGACAAGGACTGCGCGATCTTCCCCGAGCCCGTCCTCTCGCCGAACGGCGTGCGGTCGATCGCGTACTACCATCGGCCGATGAAGCATTTCACCTCGCCCGACGGCCGCGCCGCCGCGCAACTCGCGCTCGAGGCGCCGCACGCCGAGCGCGAGCACACGCGGATCGCCTACGTGCCGCTCGACGCCGTGCTCGCGGATCGTCGCGCGTTACTCGCGCCGACCGAGAGCGTGACCGTCCTCGAAACGAGCGACGTGTGGGGCGCGGTGAAGAACGGCGGCGGCACGCCGCCCGTGCGCATCGCCGAGGGCTGGTTCTCGCTCTTCCACGGCGTCGATACGATCGTCCGCGACGACGGCTCGCTGCTCGGGCTGAAGTATCGCGCCGGCATCGTGATCCACGATGCGGAGCGCCCGCACCTCGTGCGGTATCGCTCGCCCGCACCCGTGCTCTCGCCCGAGACGCCGGACGAGACCGAGGGGACCGTCGCGAACGTCGTGTTTCCGACCGCGATCGATCGTCGACCGGGCGCGGCCGAGCGCGACTTCGACGTCTATTACGGCATGGCGGATTCGCGGATCGGTCGCGCTCGGATCGTCCTCGCGCCGGGCTGATCCGCCGTGTGGCGGTATCTCCTCGCGTCCTCGATCGTCGTCGGCATCGCGCTCGTCGCGATCACCTCGATCTCCCTCCGCTCGTCGCGCGATGCGGGGCGCACGGCGTACGTCACCGCGACCGGAACGCCCGGTCCGCCGCGATCGGAGCGCGCGCCGACGCTCGCACCCGACGACGTGACGGGCGTCGCGCCGTGGGCGTTCTCGGCGCTTCCGGCGTGTTTCCGTCAGGTCGCGTGGGCGCGCGGGAACGCCGCGTTCGCGCGCGGGACGATCCCGGCGGACGCGGTCGCGGTCGCCGCCGGCGGCACGCTACGTAGCGCCGACTGCCGCGTCCGGGTCGGCCGCGGCGAGGTTCGCATCGCCCGCGGCGCGGACCGCCTGCTCGTTCCCGACGTCGTCCGCGTCGCGGTGTCCGGCGCGCGACTCTACGTCGACCGGCGCGCGCTCGGCCGCGAAGACGTGCGCGCGTTCGTCCTTCCGAGCGGTGCCGCGCCCGTCTTCGCGGCCTCCCGGGCGGGCGTTCGTTGAGGCGGGTCGTATACAACGACGACGATCATGCACGACGCCCACACGCCGCTCTCCGAAGCCGTCGAGAAACGCCGCACGTTCGCGATCATCTCGCATCCCGACGCCGGCAAGACGACGCTCACGGAGAAGTTATTGCTCTACGGCGGAGCGATCAACACGGCGGGGCAGGTCGCGGCGCGTCGTCGCGCGCGCGCGGTGACGTCGGACTGGATGGAACTCGAACGCGAGCGCGGGATCTCGATCACCTCGACGGTCCTCCAGTTTCCGTATCGCGGGCACACGATCAACTTACTCGATACGCCGGGTCACCAAGATTTCGGCGAGGACACGTATCGGACGCTGCTCGCGGCCGATAGCGCCGTGATGCTCATCGACGCCGCGAAAGGCGTCGAGCCGCAAACGAAAAAGCTCTTCGCGATCTGTCGCGCGCGGCGCATCCCGCTCTTCACGTTCGTCAACAAGATGGATCGCCCGAGTCGCGATCCGCTCGAACTCCTCGACGAACTCGAAAAGGTGCTCGGCATCGGCACGTATCCCGTCGTGTGGCCGATCGGCAGCGGGCCGACGTTTCGCGGCGTCTACGATCGGCGCACGAAAGAAGTGCACACGTTCGAGCGTACGCAACACGGCGCGAAGCGTGCCCCCGTGCGCGTCGGCGGTCTCGACGACGCGGCGCTCCTGGAGATGACGGACGAAGGCACGTATCGCGAATTCCGCGACGGGCTGGAGTTACTCGAAGGCGCGGGCGCGTCGTTCGATCGCGCGGAGTTACTCGCGGGCGACGTGACGCCCGTGTTCTTCGGGAGCGCCGTCACGAATTTCGGCGTCGAGCTCTTCCTCGACGGCTTCCTCGATCTCGCGCCCGCGCCGCGCGGCCGGTTCGCCGTGCGCGAGGGCGACGCGGCGCGCGAGATCGTCCCGCCCGACGACGACGAGTTCAGCGGCTTCGTGTTCAAGATCCAGGCGAACATGGATCCGCGCCATCGCGACCGCGTCGCGTTCTTGCGCGTCTGCAGCGGCCGGTTCGAGCGCGACATGCTCGTCCGCAACGGTCGCACGGGGAAAGAGACGCGCGTCTCGCGCGCGATGAAACTCTTCGCGAGCGATCGCGAGGTCGTCGACGAGGCGTATGCGGGCGACGTGGTCGGTCTCGCCAATCCCGGCACGTTCGCGATCGGCGATACGCTCTACACCGGGAAGTCGATCGCGTACGATCGCATCCCGTCCTTCGCGCCCGAACACTTCGCGAGCGTCCGCAACGTCGATACGGGCTCGTACAAATCGTTCGGCAAGGGCGTCGCGCAACTCGCCGAAGAGGGCGCGATCCAGGTCTTCTACGCGGCGGGTCAGGTGCGGAGCGAACCGATCTTCGCGGCCGTCGGCGAATTGCAATTCGAGGTCGCGAAGTATCGGATGCTCTCCGAATACGGCGTGAAGACGGAGTTCTATCGGCTCCCGTTCTCGCTCGCGCGTCGCGTGCGTGCCGAACCCGACGTTCTCGCGCGCGCCACGTGGCCGTCCAACGCGAAGCTCGTGGAGGGTCCCTCGGCCGAACCGGTGGCGCTCTTCGAAAGCGAGTGGAGCGTGCGGCTCGCCGAAGAATGGAATCCGGGTATCGTATTCGAGCCGTTCGAAGCGGCGCAACGTCCGACCGAGGAGATCGCATCGTGAGCACGCCCATCCCCGTCCGCCCCATCGGACCCGCGCGTTCGGGGACGCGCAATCCGATCGTCGTCGCGATCGTCGTCGTCCTCGCCGTCCTCATCCTCTACAAGTTATTGCATCACGGGAACCGGTACGAGCGGATGGCGGATTCCGTGACGAAGGCGATCGCGAAAAACGACATGACGCCGGCCGCGAAGTATTTCAACGCGATCAACGACAAGGAACTCCAAGATCGCGCGCGCGTCGGTGCGCTCTCGAATCTCGTCAACGCGCAAGGTTCGCTCAAGTCGATCAAAGAGGATACGCCGTCCGGTTCCGATCCGTCGCTCCACACGTTCACCGCGACGTTCGACCGCGGCACGCTCGCGGAAAAATTCATGCTCGACGCCGACGGAAAGATCGTGAAATTCCACATCGGTCCGCCGACCGCGAGCCAATAACGCCCGATTTCGCGAGCGTCGTGCGGGCGGCGGAACGCTTGCGCGGGATCGCGCATCGGACGCCCGTCGTCACGTCGCGCACGCTGGACGGACGGACGGGCGCGCGGGCGTTCCTCAAGTGCGAGCAGTTCCAGCGCATGGGGGCGTTCAAATTTCGCGGCGCCTACAATCGGATCTCGCGACTCGACGCTGCGGGGCGCGGTCGCGGCGTCGTCGCGTTTTCGAGCGGGAACCACGCGCAGGGGGTCGCGCTCGCCGCGCGGCTCCTCGGGGTCGCGGCCACGATCGTGATGCCGCGCGACGCGACCGCGGCGAAGCTCGCCGCGACGCGCGCGTACGGCGCGGACGTCGTGACCTACGATCGCGCGACGACGGATCGCCGCGCGCTCGCGATGCGGATCGCTCGCGAACGCGGCGCGACGCTCGTGCCGCCGTTCGACGATGCCGAGATCGTCGCGGGGCAAGGAACGGTCGCGCTCGAGATGTTCGAAGACGTCCCCGACCTCGACGTGCTGCTCGTGCCGACGGGCGGCGGCGGGTTGCTCGCGGGATGCGCGCTCGCGGCCTCGGAATTGCGGCCCTCGGCGCGCGTCTACGGCGTGGAACCCGAAGCGGGCGACGATTTCGCGCGGTCGTTCGCGGCGGGCGAACGGATCGAGATCCCGGAGCCCGAGACGATCGCCGACGGCCAGCGGACGACCTCGCCCGGCGCGATCACGTTTCCGATCGCGAAGCGTCTCTGCGCCGGTATCCTGACCGTCAGCGACGACGAGATCCGGGCGGCCATGCGGTTCGCGTTCGAGCGTTCGAAGTTCGTGCTCGAGCCGAGCGGCGCGTCCGCGCTCGCGGCGCTGCTCGCGAGGCGACTCGACGTCGCGGGGTCGCGCGTCGGCATCGTCCTCAGCGGCGGAAACGTCGACGCATCCGCGTTCGCGAGCGCGATCTCGACGGCGGCGGAAACCCCTTAAGCGCGGCGTCGCACCGAACGATTCGATCCTCGCCGCGAGCCGAACGACCCGGCCGGCGATGGCCGATCTACAGCGGAGCGGAGACCGACGCGAGCGCGCGGGCGAACACGCCGCAGAGCGCGCGTTGGTCTTCTTCGCAGAGATTCGCGATCGCGGGCGGAGGGGTTTGCATCCGCTCCTCCAGCCGCTCCTTGAGTGCGATGCCGGCTTCCGTCATCACGAGCGACTTCACGCGCCGATCGTGACCGACGCTGCGGCGTTCGAGGAAACCGCGCGTCTCGAGCTTGTCGACGATCGACGTGACGTTCGAGGCGTCGCAACCGAGCATCGTCGCGAGCGCGCTCATCGTCACCGGAGCTTCCTGCGAGAGCTGTCGCAAGGCGAACATCTGTTGCGGGGTGAGGTCGAAGGACGACGCCACGACTTCCAAATACGGCTTGCTCGCCTTGAACACTTCGTACATCAGTTCCCAGGCTTGCCCGCCGAGCGTGCGGATCGGCTTCGTTTCCCTCGTGACCACGGAAAGATCATACACCCGGAAGGTTGGGGATGCAAGCTGTTGACTCCCTAGATAGTTGATGATATAAAGTAAATAGTGGGTCAAGTAAAACGTCTGGGAGACATCCCAGAAAGCAAGGGGTTCACCATGCAAGTGGAAGTCGAAAAATCCAGCACCCCGTCGCCCTTGTCGGTTTGGTTCGCGGAACTCTTACGCGGGCCGTTGCAGTCGCACGGCGATTACTTCGAACGCCTTTCGAGCGTCGTCGAGTCGAGCGCCCCGCTCTGCCGGTCCTGCGGTTGAGGAGCACGGGCATCGCGGAAATCGCGGAAACGCTCCTCGTCGACCGGGCCCGCGCGGGCTCGGCGGAGGCCTTCGAACTCCTCGTCGATCGCTACCGGGCACCCGTCATCCGACTCGCGTACCGACTGACGCGCGATGCGGACGAATCCAAGGACATCGCCCAAGACGCGTTCCTGCGCGCGTTCTGTCGCATCGGCGATTTCCAACCCGACCGACCCTTCGCGCGCTGGCTGTTCGTCATCGCGCGCAACGCGTCGCTCGACGCCATCCGGCGTCGTCGTCGCGCGGCGGAGCACGGCTATCCGACGATCGCGACGGTCGAACTCGGTCCCGAAGACCTGGCGCTGCAGAACGACGAGGCCGAACGGATCCGCGCCGCGCTTGCGACGCTCCCGCCGAACTATCGCAACGTCCTGGAACTCTACTATCTCTCGGGGTTGCGCTATCGCGAGATCGCGGACGTCCTCGACATCCCGATCGGGACGGTCAAGACGTACATCGCGCGCGCGAAGCGTCGCCTGCGCGAGACGCTCGCCGAGCCCGCATTCGCGCTCGCGGCGTAACGTCGCGACGCGCTCGGGCTCAGCGCCGAGACTTTTTCTTCCGCGCGGCCGTCGGTCGCGCTTTGCGCTCGAACGGCGCGCCGATCTTGAAGGCGCGGTCGTGACGTAAGGTCGCGTCGACGTCCTCGCACCCGATCGGCGTGAACGCGCCGCAGTCGTGCGGGCGCGCTTCGTAGATGCCGCAGTAGTAGCGGCCCGAACGCGAGCCTTTCAGAAAGACGCACTGGCTCGCGATGTCGTCCGTGACTTTCTTGAGATAGCCGACCGAGAAGCCGTCGGCCGACGGACGCTCGACGACGTAATCGTGCATCGCGGTGCGGTACGAGATGCCGAAATGCGCGGCGATCCGCTCGACGTCGGTCTTGCTCACGAACGGCTCGTAGCCGCTGCAGCATTCGGCGCATCCCGGCGGACAGGCGACGTTCTCCGGCATGTCGCGGACGTGTTTGCGGGCGAGTTCGATCACCGCACCGATCGCCTCGACGAACTCGGGATCGTCGTTGTATTTGTACGACCACTCCTTGTGCGTCACTTCGTTGACGTTGTATTTGAACGTCGTCTTTTGGTTGTACGTTACGGTGATGTGCTCTTCCGTGATCTCGATCTCGGAGACGTGCTCCATCGGCGCGAGATCCATGCCTTCGAGATGCGTCGTCTGTCCCGTGCGGCGACTGAACGCGCGGACTTCGCGGAGCGCCGCGTGCGCGATGAGGTCGATCGTCTCGTGCATCGCCCGTACGTTCGCGTTTCGAGATGCGGACCCCGCAACGCTCTCGTCGAAGCGTGCGTTACCACGTCATCGTCTCCGGAGGTTTTCGCCCTTGTCGCTCCCCGCTCGCGTCCTCGCCGCCCCGCTCGTCGCACTCGTCCCGCTCGCGGCCTCCGCCGCTCCCGAGAGCGGGCTCAAAGCGAGCGTCGTCAAGGCATTTTCCGATATCCGTTCCTACAAGGTCACCGTGCTCGGCTCGGTCCGCTCGCTCGGGGTCTTCGTGGCGCCGAACAAGTATCAGATGACGACGATGTTCGGCGGCCGGACGATCAAGACGATCATCGTCGGCAAGGATTACTGGACGTTCAGTAACGGATCGTGGCAACGCTCCGGGACCGCCTCGAACAATCTCGACGTCGACATCGCCGGCCTCCTACGCAACGCCAAGGCGAATCCGTCGATCCCGTTCGCGAAGCTGCCCGACCAGACGCAGGACGGAAAGCCCGTGGGAACCTTCGGCTACACGTTCAAGAACGGGACGTCCGAGACGTGCAACTACGACAAGAAAACCTATCGCGTGACGCGTTGCAAGTCCGACGAACTCACGCTCCTGTATTCGGGCTACAACGATCCCGGGAACGTCGTCGCGAACCCCGGTAAGTAACGGCGTTGCCGACCGCGCGGGCTACGGCGCGCCGAGCGGCGCGTCGAGGGCGAGCGCGACGAACATGCGCACGCCGGGGGCGAGCGCCGCTTCGTCGATATCGAATTTCCCGCTGTGATGCGGTTGTGCCGTCGCGGGACCGCCGTTACTGCCGAGCACGAAGTAACATGCGGGGACGCGTTCGGCGAAGAACGAAAAATCTTCGGCGCCCATCTGGCGGTCGGCCGCGATCGTCTGCGACGGGCCGAACGTGCGCTCGGCGATCGCGCGAACGTAACGCGTCTGCTCGTCGTCGTTCGAGGTCACGGGGTAGCGCCACAGATAGTCGAACGAATAGGTCGCGCCGCCGCTCGCGCATACGCCGCGTAAGACGCGCTCGATCCGTTCCGCCATCCGCTCGCGCACGCCCGCATCGAAGGCGCGCACGGTGCCGAGCAAGGTCGCGTACGACGGAATGACGTTGTGCGTCGTGCCCGCATGGATCGCGCCGATCGTCACGACGGCGGGCTCGAGCGGGTCGATCTCGCGGCTCACGATCTTCTGCACGCTCGAGACGAATTCGGCCGCGATCGGAATCGGATCGACGCAGTGTTGCGGCGCCGCACCGTGGCCGCCCGAACCGTCGATGCGGATCTCGATCGAATCGCTCGATGCGAAGAACGGTCCCTCGCGGAAGCCGAAGACGCCCGTCGGCAACGTCGAGAACAGATGCAAGCCGTACGCGCGCTCGACGCCGAAACGTTCGATCAGCCGATCCTCGAGCATCGCCTTCGCGCCGCCGAGGCCTTCTTCGGCGGGCTGAAAACAAAAGACGAGCGTGCCGCTCGCATCGTCCGCACGTTCGGCGATATAGGCGGCCGCGCCGAGCAGGATCGCGACGTGGCCGTCGTGCCCGCAGGCGTGCATCGTGCCGACGGTTTCGGATGCGAATCCGTGCGACGTCTCCTCGGCGAGCGGCAACGCGTCCATGTCGGCGCGGAGCATGATCGTCTTGCCCGGTCGCCCCGTCCGCAAGACGCCGACGACGCCCGTGACGCCGATCCCTTCGTGCACCTCGTAGCCGAGCGCGCGCAAGCGCGCGGCGACGATCCCGGCCGTCCGCGTCTCGCGAAAGCCGAGTTCGGGATGGCGATGGATGTCGCGCCGGACGGCGACGACGTCGGCGACGAGGGTTTCGGCGAGAACGTACGCTTCGGCCATGAATGCAAGCCGTTCGACGGCGGCGAGGGGTTGCTTTTATGTTCCAACGAAATGGTCCGATCATGAAAACGATTGGCGTCGATCTCGGCGGCTCTCACGTCCTCGCCGCGATCGTCGACGAAGACGGCGTCATCGGCGAACGCCACGAGATCGACATCGTCGATCACGACCCCGACGCCGTCGTGAAGACGATCGCGGAAGCCGTCGAAGGCGCGCTCTCGAGCGTCAAATCGAAGGACGACGTCGGCGCGATCGGGATCGGCTCTCCCGGAAACATCGATCTCGACGCCGGCATCGTCCGGTATTCGCCGAATTTCGGGTGGCGCGACGTCGCGCTCAAGGCCAAGCTCTCGGCGAAAGCCGGGCGCGACGTCTTCGTCGCGAACGACGCGCGTTGCGCGACGCTCGGCGAGTACGCGCACGGCACGGGCGTCGGCACGAAGGATTTCGTCTTGCTGACGCTCGGCACGGGGATCGGCGGCGGCGTCGTCTCCAACGGCGCGCTCGTGATCGGCAACGCCGCGGGCGCGGGCGAGATCGGACATCACCAAATCCGCGCGACCGACGGCTTCTACTGCAATTGCGGCAAGATCGGATGTTTCGAGGCGCAGGCTTCGGGGACGGGTCTGATTCGTCACGCGATCGCGGTCGCGGGATCGTTTCCGCGGAGCACGCTCGTGAGCGGGAAGCCCGAAAAGCTCGGATCGAAGGCGATCCGCAAGGCCGCCGAAGCGGGCGATCCGCACGGGCTCGCCGCGTGGAACAATTTCGTCGACGATCTCGCGCGCGGGATCGCGAACGTCGTCGCGTTCGTGAATCCGCAGAAGATCGCGCTCGGCGGCGGCGTCGCGAGCGCGGGCGATTTCATGCTCGCGGCGCTCCGGCCGCGCGTGGAAACGCTCACGACGATGGTGCCGCGCGGGACGACCGAGATCGTCGTCGCGAAACTCGGCAACGATGCGGGTGCGATCGGCGCGGCGACGCTCGCGCGTCGCGGCGGCCTGACGGCACCGGCCAAATAACGGGCGTCGCGACGGGGCGATCGTGACGGCGCGCGCTCGCTGTCGCTTCGGCGTGCTCGGCGCGGCGAACATCGCGACGAAGCGCTTCGTCCCGGCGGTGCGCGATTCGCGCAACGCCGAGATCGTCGCGATCGCGAGCCGCGACGGCGCGCGGGCGCGGGAGGTCGCGACGCGTTTCGCGATCCCGCGGAGTTACGATTCGTACGAAGCGTTACTCGCCGATCCCGAGATCGACGCGATCTACAACCCGCTTCCCAACGCCCTTCACGCCGAATGGACGCTCGCGGCGGCGCGTGCGGGCAAAGCGATCCTCTGCGAGAAACCGCTCGCGACGAGTCCGGACGAAGCGCGTCGCGTCGTGGACGGGTGTCGCGATGCGGGCGTGCTCGTGATGGAAGCGTTCATGTATCGCTTCCACCCGCAACACGCGCGCGTGCGGGATCTCGTCCCGGGGACGATCGGTGAGGTGCGCGCGATGCGCGCCGCGTTCTCGTTCTCGCTCGAGCCCTTCGATGCGAACAACGTCCGCTTGAACGCGGCGCTCGGCGGGGGCGCGCTCGCGGACGTCGGCTGTTATCCGATCGACGCGGCGCGGACGATCTTCGGCGAGGAACCGCTGTGGGCGGCGGCGTTCGCGGACGTCGATCCACGCTTCGGCGTCGACGTCACCGTGGCCGGAATGCTCGGGTTCGGCGGGAACCGCGTGGCGACGATCGACTGCGGCTTCCGCGCGGCGGGACGCGGCTGGTATCACGTCTCCGGGAGTGCGGGTTCCGTTTTCGTGCTCAACGCGTTCACGCCGCAACCGGATGAGGGCGACGTGACGATCGTCGTCGACGACGGAAGGGAGCGGCGTTTCGAGCGCGTTCCGGCCGTCGATCAATACCGGCTCGAAGCCGAAGCGTTCGCCGACGCGGTGTTGCACGCGACGCCGCTCGCGACGCCCGCGGAAGACGCGGTGGCGAACGCGCGCGTCATCGCCGCGTTACGACGATCCGCGGCGCACGACGGACGACGCGAATCGATCGCGTGATCGACGGAGACGTTCGCGCGGGGGCGCCGCGCGCGGCACGCCCGCGCTCGGAGCGCGACCGCGAGCGAGACGTCCGGCCTTAGAGCGCGGCCGCGATCGAGACGACGGGCGCCGGCGGGGGCGCGGCCTCTTGCATCTCGCCGAACGCGGCGCCCGCGATGAGTTGGGCGATCCGGCGGGAACTCCCGCGCGGCGCGACGGAGGCTTGTCGGTCGCGCATCGCTTGTAGGCGCGTGAGGTTCGCGACGATCCGGCGCGTCGAGCGGACGACGTCGACCGTGGTGAGCGCGACGACGCCGATGCCGTTCGTGCGGACGTAATCGAGATTCCCGTGCTCTTGACCCGGGATGAAATCGTAGACGACGACGGGGACTTCGGCGAGATTCGCTTCGGCGATCGTGCCGGGACCGGCTTTCGTGACGAGCAGATCGGCCGAGCGCATGAGTTCGGGCATGTTGTCGCAGTAGCCGAGGATCGTCATCGGCATGCCGAGCGACGGTGCGAGTTCGTCGAGCTTCGTGCGGAGCGCGGCGTTGCGGCCCGTGACGACGACGAGATGGAGCGGCAGTTTCGATTTCGCGAGCGCGAGCGTCGTCGGCAAGAGTTTCCCGCCGCCCTCGCCGCCGGCCATGAGTAACGCGATCGTCTTGTCGGCGGGCAGACCGAGTTGGTGCCGGATCTGTTGCTTCGTCTCGGAGACGTCTTCGAATTTCGGATGGACGGGATGCCCGAGCTGGTAGATGTGCTCGGGGAGGAAGTCGCGTTGGAGCGCGCGCTTGTAGACCTCGCGCGCCGGCACGACGACGGCGTCGACTTCGGGGACGAGCCAGCCCTCATGCACGCGACCGAGATCCGTGATGACGGTGATGAGCGGCGTGCCGAGCATCTTCGCATCCTCGCGCGCGCGGAGCGCCGCGTGATTCAGTAACGGATGGACCGAGACGATGACGTCGGGCTCGTAACTGAGGAACAGATCGCGCAGGCGTTTACGATAGAGCGGTTCGCAGAGTTTGATGACCGCGCGGAAACGCGACCGGCCGTTCGTGAGGTGGAAGAGCGCGCCGTAGAGGACGGGTGCAAAACGAAGGGCCGCACTATACGCGGGCCCCAAGAGCGAGAGCGGGAAGCTGCAGTGCGACGCGACGTCTTCGACTCGGTGTTCGAAGTGGACGGTCTGTCCGTACGGGCCGACCCTCGTTTGATCGAGTGCGGCGGTGATGGCGTTCGCAGCGCTGCGATGGCCGCCGCCGGTATCCGAGATGAGGAAGAGAACCCGTTTCGTCATGTGCCCCCCGGCAAGGATTCCTTACGCGCCTTGCGTCTGGCGTAAGGAGCGAATCGCGCGAATGCGCTGGAGTCGTTTGAGGGCCGTCCGGCGGCGGCGTTGCATGCCGCGAACGTACGTGATGAACGCACGCGCCGGAGCATCGTAGAAACGGAAGAGATCGCCGAACTCGATGTCGGGATTACGATGATGTCCGTCGTGATCTTCCGGAAGCACGATCTGCAGCGCGCGCGCGACGCGCACGAGCCACGCGGGCGAGACCCAACCGATCTCCGTCGTGTGGCGCCACCACACGTGCAGTTGGCCGAGAACGAGCGCCAAAGACGCGCCCGCGATCGACCAAGGACCGAGGAAGAAGAACGGCGTCGCGACGGCGAGATACGGAATCGCGCCGAGCACGCCGTCGAGCATGACTTCGGGATCCTTCGAGATGACCGCGTGATCCCAATACGAACGCGACCGGTCGTGGTGCGTGCGCAGGTGCAGCTTGAACCAGAGATGCTGCGGAACGTGATAGAAGAACGTCGATGCGAGATCGCCGACGACGAGCACGACGAGAAACGAGAGAAAGAAAATCACTGCGCCGTTGCCTTCATATACGCTTGTTCGCGGTCTCCGAAAGAGGTGAGATCGATATTTTTCGGGTTCGGGCCGTCCGTCTCCGCTCACCTGCCCCGCGCGGCGCTCGTCGTCCTGACATTTCTCTCAGTCGAGAGCGGCTGCGCGTTCGGCTCGCCGCTCGACGTGCCGGTCCCGCTCCTCTCGGCGGATACGACCGGACTCGAAGATCGTGCGCTCTGCTGGCACGTCCCCCGCGCGACGCGAGAACTACGCGGGTTGCGTTTGCTCTACGATACGCCGCATCCGACCGGATCGACGCTCGCGGTCGTCCATTGGATCGTGCGGAGCAACCACCGCCTCGACCCCTTCGACGCGCTCGAGCTCGCGACGACCGCGGCCGACGTCGCGGGCTCGCACCATCTCGACGCACGGTTCTTCGCGAGCGTGCTCCTGCAGGAATCGGGCTTCGATCCCCGCGCGTTCTCCGCGGCGGGTGCCGTCGGGATCGGGCAGTTCACGCTCGATACCGCGGCGGACCTCGGAATCGACCCCTTCGATTGGCGCGACGCGATGGGCGGGTCGGCGGCGCTCGTCGGTCGCTACGTCAACGCCTACGACGGCGTCTATCCCGATCCGTACGCCGCGAGCCTCGCCGCCTATAACGCGGGTCCCGGTACCGTTTCGTATTATCGCGGCGTCCCGCCCTACCCGGAGACGCGCGAATACATCGCGGACATCTACGATCGGTGGGCGCGAATTCTGTACGAGATGAGAGGTCGTCGCGCGGGGGCGCGGTAGAACCCGGGCCATGCCTCCCGCTCGCCTCGACGACGACCTGGCGTTTCTCGAAGACGGCGCGAATCCGCGGACGCGCGCGTGGACGGCGGCGCAGAACGAGCGGACGCGCGCGGAACTCGACGGCGATCCCGCGCGCGCGCCGCTTCTCGCGCGCTTCGACGAACTCTCGCGCATCGACGCGCTCGGCGTTCCCGTCGCGCGCGGCGCCCGCACGTTCCGAACGGCGCGTCCGGCGGGGGCCTCGCAGGGGCTACTGTTCGTTCGCGACGGCGATGGGGCGGATCGCGCGCTCGTCGATCCGCTCGCGCTCGATCCGAGCGCGCTGACGGCGATCGACTGGTGGTTCGCGAGTCCGGGCGGTCGCTACGTCGCCGTCGGTCTCTCGCGCGGCGGCGACGAACGGAGTTCGCTCCACGTCTTCGACGTCGATGCGAATCGCTTCGTCGGTGAACCGATCCCCGATACGCGCCATTGTTCGCTCGCGTGGACTCCCGACGAGTCGGGGTTCTACTACACGCGATATCCGGCGGGACACGAGTACGACATCCGGCTCTACCGGCACGTGCTCGGGTGCCCGTGGACCGAAGACGAGAAGGTCTTCGGCGACGGGCTCGCGCCCGAAGAATTCATCGCGACCGATCTCTCGCCCGACGGCAGGCGGCTCGTCGCGACGGTCTCGCTCGGATGGGCGCGTAGCGACGTGTACCTCGCGGATACGGAGCGCCTGCCGCTCCGATTCGAGCCGCTCGCATGCGGTCGCGACGCGGAGAACGTCCCGATCCCGGGCGACCGAACGCTCTACCTCCGAACGAACGACGGTGCCGAGCGTTCGCGCGTCTACGCGATCGACTACGCGCGGCCCGAACGCGACGCGTGGCGCGAGGTCGTTCCGGAAGGCGACGGCGCGATCGAATCGGTCGTCCGCGCGCGCGGAGCGCTCGTCGTGTGCGATCTCGTCGACGTCCGCTCGCGCGTGCGCGTCTTCCGCGACGACGGAACCGTCGCGGGGCCGATCGACCTCGGCGAACGGAGCGTCCTCGCGATCGCGGCCTCGGAGCGCTCGGAAGACGCGTACCTCGTGCTCGCGTCGTATCTCGAGGCTCCGCAGATCGTCCGGCTCTCGGTCGCGCGCGAGACGCCGCAGCTCGAAACGTTCGCGGCCGTCGCGACGCCGTTCGACGCCTCGCGTTATCGGGTCGTGCGCGAGGCGGCCGTCTCGAAAGACGGGACGGTCGTTCCGCTCTCCGTCATCGCTCGCGCCGACGTCGCCTTCGACGGTACGGCGCCCGCGGTCGTCTACGGCTACGGCGGGTTCAACATCGCGCTCTCGCCTTGGTTCGTCCCGACGATCGTGCCCTGGCTCGACGCCGGCGGCGTCTACGTCGTCGCGAACCTACGCGGCGGCGGAGAGTTCGGCGATGCGTGGCATCGCGACGGGATGCGCGAGAAGAAGCAGAACGTTTTCGACGACGCCGTCGCCGCGATCGAACGCGTCGGTGCGGCGCGTATCGCGGATCCCGAACGGATCGCGATCGTGGGCGCGAGCAACGGCGGCCTGCTCGCCGCGGCCGTCGCGGTGCAGCGGCCGGATCTCGTGCGCGCGATCGTCTCGCTCGTTCCCGTGATCGATATGCTACGGTACCATCTCTTCTCGATCGGTCGGCTCTGGATCCCGGAGTACGGCGATCCCGACGTCCCCGAAGACGCCGCGTTCCTGCGCGCGTACTCGCCGCTCCACAACGTGCGCGACGGCACGGCGTATCCCGCGATGCTCGTGCGCGCGGCCGAATCGGACGGCCGCGTCGATCCCATGCACGCGCGCAAGTTCGCGGCGCGCGTCGCCGAGGCGTCGTCGTCGGGCTTGCGGATCCTCGCGTCGATCGAATCCGAAGCCGGTCACGGCGCCGGCAAACCGCG
>CAZZXB010000012.1:19374-20557 GCA_964658025.1 uncultured Janthinobacterium sp. | reverse complement strand
CTACGCGAAACGCTCCGTCAGGCGAAGCGCGCCGCCAGATACGCCTGCGTTTTCTTCCACGCGTCTTCGACTTCGTGTTTGTACATCTCGGCCGAACTCTGGCGGAAGAACGCGTGACCGACGTCGGGATAGTTGACGATCTCGAATTCCTTACCCGCATCCGCGAGCGCCCGTTCCGTTTTCGCGACGGCCTCGTGATCGATGAAGTCGTCCTTACCGGCGTAGAATAACAGTAACGGTACGCGTACGTCCTTCGCGTCGGCGATCGGCGCGGGTCCGCCGCCCGGGAGTTCGCTCGCCGTCATGCCGTAGAAGCAGACCGCACCCGCGATCCCCGGAAGCGTCGACGTGAGAAACGCGACCGTTCCGCCGAAACAGAATCCGGTCGTCGCGATCTTGCCGTGCGCGACGAACGATTGCGTCTCGAGCCACGCGATGGCCGCGGCGACGTCCGCCCGGAGGGTCGTGCGGTCGACCTTTCCGGCGGCGGCGAACCCGGCTTTGAGTCCCTCTTCCGTGTAGGGTTCGTTCAGATCGGGGTGATGGCGGTGGTAGTAATTGATCGCGAGCGCGACGTATCCGGTCTCGGCGAAGAGGTCGGCGATCCGCTTCACCTCGGCGTTGACACCGAATATTTCCTGGAGCACGATGACGGCCGGTCGCGGCGCGTCGCCGTCGGGTCGCGCGAGATAGCTCGGCATGTCGCTGCCGTCGACCGCGATCTTCAAGTCCTGGGTCTGCAAATTCGACTCCTAACGGGTATGGTACGAAGCGTGATCGTTCCGGAACGGGATCCCCTCACCGCGGTCGGAGACCGTTTCCAGCTCTCCCGGTCCCCGGATCCGGTCGTCGTCGCGACGTTCGCCGACGACGTTCGGGCGGGGCTCACGGCCGGGGCCAAGAGCCTCATGCCCAAGTATTTTTACGACGAACTCGGTTCGGCGCTCTTCGAGGCGATCTGCGCGCTCCCCGAATACTACCCGACGCGCGTCGAATCGGAGATCCTCGAACGCAGCGCCGTCGCGATGCTCGCGTCGCTCGACACGCCGCTCGTGCTCGTCGAGTTCGGAAGCGGCAGTTCTCGCAAGACGCGCGCCGTGATCGAAGCCGCGCTCGCGCGACAGGCGCGCGTGACGTACGAACCGATCGACATCTCGCCGAGCGCGCTCGTCGGCTCGGCGAC
>CAZZXB010000012.1:0-19364 GCA_964658025.1 uncultured Janthinobacterium sp. | reverse complement strand
GGAGGTCTGCGCGCGGCATCTGGAGGCGAGCGTCGGCTCGGCGACCGCGCTCGTCGCGGAATACGATCGCCTCGACGTGCGCGCGCACGCGAGCGACTACGTCGCGACGCTCGCTTCGGGCGCGCTCCGCACGGACGAACGCGTGCTCGCGCTCTTCCTCGGCTCCAACATCGGCAACTACGATCCCGACGCCGGCCGGACGCTCCTGCGCGCGATGGCCGCATCGTTCAAACCGGGCGACGCGCTCTTACTCGGTACCGATCTCAAAAAAGATCCGGCGATCCTCGAACTCGCCTATAACGATCCCACGGGCGTCACGGCGGCGTTCGACAAGAACCTGCTCGCGCGGATCAATCGCGAGCTCGGCGGGCATTTCGATCTCGACGCGTTCGAACACGTCGCCCGCTACGACGCGATCCGCGGATGCGTCGATTCGTTTCTCGTGGCGCGACGCGGGATGACCGTCGCGATCGACGCGCTCGGGATCGACGTGCGCCTGCGCGCCGCGGAAGCGATCCACACGGAATCGTCGTACAAGTTCGACGAGGCCGACGTCGCGCGGCTCGCCGCCGCGAGCGGCTTCCGCGTGGCCGAGCGTTTCACGGACGACGGAAATCGCTTCGCCGTGTCGTTACTCGTCATCGAATAACGAACGCTCGCGAGGGACGCCCGCCGTCGCCGCGGTACTTCGCGCGCATGCGTTTTCTCGGATTCTTCGCGGCGCTCTCGCTCCTTCCGTGCGCCGTCTCGGCGCGACCGGCGGTACCGGAGGACGTCGCGCACCTCCGCTACGTCGGCGATCCGCAGATCTCGCCCGACGGCACGCAGGTCGCGTACGTCGTGCGCGCGATGGACGTCGCGAAGAACGCGTACCGTTCGTCGATCTGGATCGTCGACGTCGCCGATCCCCGCGGCGCGCGACAACTGACGCGCGGCGATCGCGATTCGTCGCCGCGCTTCTCGCCCGACGGTCGCACGATCGCCTTCGATCGGACCGAGAAGGACGAATCGCAGATCTACGCGATCGCGCTCGGCGGTGGCGAGGCCCGTCCGCTCACGCACGAGGCGAAGGGCGCTTCGGGCGCGGTGTGGTCGCACGACGGGCGACGGATCGCGTACGGCACGACGCAGAAGGACGAACCCGCGGCCTCGCCCGTCGATTGGCAGGCGCTCGGCGCCACGCCGTCGCCCGAGCAGAAAAAAACCGACATGCGGACGATCCGCGATCTGCGGTTCTCGCTCAACGGTGCGGGCTATACGTACGACGCGCACCGACATCTCGCGGTCGTCGACGCCGACGGCACGCACGCGATCGCGCTGACCTCGGGCGCGCAGTGGTCGGAGAGCGATCCGACGTGGTCGCCCGACGACAAGACGATCGTCTTCGAATCGACGCGCGTGCACGATCCGGTCGGGTTCGCGCAGGATCTCTACGCGATTCCCTCCGGCGGTGGGACCTTCACGAAGCTCGCCATCGCGCATCCGTTCGCGGGCAATCCCGCGTTCACGCCCGACGGCAAGCGCGTCGTCTACCAATTCTCGGACGCCGCGGATCCGGCGGGCTATGCGGGTGTGGCGATCGCGGCGGCGGCCGGCGGCGACGAGCGCGTGGTCGTCGCGCCGAATACGATCGCGTGGGGCGATGCGGTGCTCACCGATACGCGCGAGGGCGGCTCCGGGTGCGGTCCGCTCGTCACGCCCGGCGGCGACGGCTTCATCGCGATCGCGAGCGTGCCGGGCGCGACCGTCGTGGGTCGTTACGATCTCGCGCGCGGCACCGAGACGCGCCTCGTCGGCGGCGATGCGGAGATCGGCTCGTGTTCGACGAGCCACGACGGCGCGCGCATCGCCTACGATCGCAGCGACGCGACGCACCCGGACGAGATCTACGTCTACGACGCGGCGACCGGACGATCGACCGAACTGACCGACGCGAACGCGACGTTCCGGCACGACGTCCCGCTCTCGCCCGCGATTCCGTTCACCGTGAAAGACGAGAGCGGATTCGACGTGCACGCCTGGATCGTCCATCCGCCGAACGCGACGCCGGGTCGCAAGTATCCGACGTTGCTCGAGATCCACGGCGGTCCGCAGACGGAGTTCGGCGACAGTTACTTTCACGAGTTCCAAGTGCTCGCATCGCACGGCTATAACGTCGTCTTCGCCGACCCGCGCGGGAGCGTCGGTTTCGGCTATCCGTTCGAATCGGCGCTCTCGAAGAACTGGGGCGATCCGATGTTCCGCGACGAGATGGCCGTCGTCGACGCCGCGATCGCGCGACCCGAAGTCGACGCGACGAAGCTCGGCGTCCTCGGCGGCAGTTACGGCGGCTACGCGACGCTCTGGATCGTCGGCCACACGACGCGCTTCAAGGGCGCCGTCGCCGAGCGTGCCGTGAGCGATCTGCGTTCGCTCAACCTCGCTTCGGATTTCGCGTCGTCGACGCCGAAGCCGTACCAGTGGGGCGAGGCGTGGGAGAACGAAGGATTGTATTGGGATCAGTCGCCGCTCAAGTACGTCGCGAACGTCACGACGCCGCTCTTGATCCTCCATAGCGAGAACGACATCCGCACGCCGATCGATCAGACGTTGCAAGAGTTCACCGCGCTGCGCGTGCTCGGGCGGACGACGGAATATCTCGAGGTTCCGCGCGAGAATCACGATCTCAACCGCACGGGCGAACCGATCCATCGCATCGAGCGTCTGCACCGAATCGAAGAGTGGCTCGACCGATACGTGAAAGGCTGACGTGGTACGCATCGGGATCACCTCGACCGACGGGCCGCAACCGGACGACGTGCCCTCGCGCGATCAAGGTCCGTACGTCCGCGCGATCGAGCGGGCGGGCGCGACGCCCGTGTTGCTCGCGAACGACGCGGCATCCGTGGACGCCGTGCTCGCCGACGTCGGCGGGTTGTTATTGACCGGAGGGCTCGACGTCGATCCCGCGCGATACGGCGGCAACCCCGACCACGCCAACAAAGAAAAACGCGGGTACAGCGCCGAGCGCGACGCGTTCGAGATCGCGCTCGCGCGCGCGGCACGCGCACGCGGCGTGCCGTTACTCGGGATCTGTCGGGGCGCGCAGATCGTCAACGTCGCCTTCGGCGGGACGCTCGTCGAGGATCTGCGCGAGCGGATGGGCGAGGGCTACACGATCAACCACCGCCAGACGTACGAGAACGGGCAGGATCGCTCCGATTACGCGCCCGGTCACGACGTCGTGGTCGCCCCCGACAGCGCGTTCGCGCGCGCCGTGGGCAGCGCGCGTTTCGCGGCGAACTCGATGCACCATCAAGCGCTCGCGACGATCGGCGAGGGCCTCGCGGTCGTCGGTCGCACGGAGGACGGCGTGGTGGAAGCGATCGAGCCGACCTTCGCGCACCCGTTCTTCTACGCGGTGCAATGGCACCCCGAGGAACTCGCCCGCGATCCCGTGAGCGAGCGCGTGTTCGAGGGGCTCGTCCGCGCGGCCGCGGAGCGCGCGGTCGCGACGGAGCGCGAGGGCTAACGCGCGTGGCCGTCGTCCGGATCGCGCTCGCGAATCTGCGCTTCCCGGCATCTCCGGACGCGTCGATCGCGGACGCCGTCTCGGCGATCGCGGATGCGTCGACGCTCGGTGCCCGGATCGTCTGCTTTCCGGAATGCTTCGTTCCCGGCTATCGGGTCGGCAAGAACGTGCCGTCCGTCGATGCCGCGTTTCTCGACGGCGCGCGCGCGGCGATAACGGCGGCAGCCGCGAAGGCATCCGTCGCCGTCGTGCTCGGCATCGAGCGCCTCGAGGGCGACGCGCGTTTCATCTCCGCCTTCGTCGTCGATCGCGACGGCACGCCGCTCGGATTTCAAGACAAGGTCCAACTCGATCCGAGCGAGGAGGCCGAGTTCGTCGCGGGCTCGGAGCGACGCGTCTTTCGCACGGGAGATCTCGCGTTCGGCATCGTCATCTGTCACGAGGGCTGGCGGTATCCGGAGACCGTCCGCGCGGTCGCCCGGGCCGGCGCACACGTCGTGTTCCATCCGCACTTCGGCGAGGCGGAGCCGGGCGAGTATCGTCCGACGACGTTCGCCGATCCCGCAAACTCGTTTCACGAAAAGGCCGTGCTCTGTCGCGCCGCCGAGAATACGTGTTACGTGGCGACGGTCAACTGCGCGAGCGACGGCTCTCCGACGACCTCGGCCGTCGTCCGGCCCGACGGAACGCTGCTCGCGTATCGTCCGTACGGCGACGCGGGTCTGCTCGTCGCCGACGTCGACACGGAGCGGGCGACGGGCTATCTCGCCTCGCGTTTACGTCCCGCGCCGACGGTCTAGGATTGTCGGCGAACGCTCGCGAGCATTCCGTACGTGCCGGACCATCCGTCGTCGCCGATCGCGAGCGTGAGGATAACGTAGCGATCGCTGCGGGCACGTGGCGCACGAGCGAGGCGGCTCTGATTCGACGTACGCGAGACGTCGCGTCGGCTCGGAGCGATCGCGGCCGTACCTTAGCGGCTCGTGGCAGAGGCGGAGAATCTCGCTTCGAGCGCACGTAACCCGCGATCCGCGAGGATGGCGAGGATCGCGGCGACGAGCGAGCCTGCGATCGTGCGATCCGGGGCGTCGTGTTCGAGACCGTAGAGGATGAGGACGCCGAGGCCGCCGGCGTCGACCCACGCGCCGAGCGTCGCGAGCGCGATGAGCGCGATCGTCGCGACGCGCAGGCCGCCGACGATGACGGGGAGCGCTTGCGGGAACTCGACGCGCCAGAAGCGTTGCCACGGCGTCATCCCGATCCCGTTCGCGGCGTCGATGAGGACCTGGGGGACGCCGCGCAGACCGAGCGCGACGTTACGGACGAGGAGCATCTGCGCGTAGACGGCGAGCGCGACGATCGCGGTGAGGCTGCCGATGCCGAAGAGCGGGACGAGGACCGCGAACATCGCGAGGCTCGGGATCGTGTACGTCACGTTGAGCGCCTGGAGCACGACCGGCCCGACGCGGCGCGCGCGCGCGACGACGACGCCGAGCGGAAGCGCGATCGCGCACGAGATCGCGAGCGACGTGACGACGAGATAGAGATGCTCGGCGAGATGCGTCGCGACCGTCTGCGGATGCGAGAAGAGATAGCCGAACGGTCCGCCGTTCACGAGACGCGTCCGGCGCGATCGTCGATCGGCGCGACGAGCGCGACGACGTTGCGCGTCGTCGCCGTGTTCGGGCCCGTCGTGCCGGTCATCGTCGCCGCGCGATCGCGGCGCGAACGTCGTCGAAGTCGAGCGTGCCGAGCGTCTCCGCGCCGTCGGTGATACGGACGCGATCCGCGCCGCGGAGCAAGAGCGAGAGCACCTGACGGAGGGTCGCTCCGCTCGCGATCGTCGCGCCGTCGTCGTCCGCACGATCGGCGACGGAACTCCCGCGGTCGTCGACGCGGCTCGGACCATCGTCGGCCGCTGTCGCGCCGTCGCGGTCGTCGTTCCGCGAGCGAGGCGCGCGCGTGCGTCCTTCGGTCGCGAGCGCGTCCGCCGCCGTCAGTAATTGCAGGCGTCGGACCGCGTCGTCCGTGTCGAGGAGTTCGCGGACGTACGACGTCGCGGGTTCGGCGAGCATCGCGAGCGGCGTCGCGATCTGTTCGATGCGGCCCTCGCGCATCACGACGATCCGATCCGCGACGCGGAGCGCTTCGTCGACGTCGTGCGTCACGAAGATGATCGTCGTGCCGAGCGTCCGATGGACGCGCAGCGTTTCGTCTTGGAGCGCGACGCGCACGATCGCGTCGACCGCGCCGAACGGTTCGTCCATGAGGAGCGCGCGCGGTTCGGCCGCGATCGCCCGCGCGACGCCGACGCGCTGTTGTTCGCCGCCGGAGAGTTCGCGCGGCAGGCGATCGCGATAGCGTTCCGGATCGAGGCGCACGAGCGCGAGTAATTCGTCGACGCGCGCCGCGATGCGCGGGCGGTCCCAGCCGAGTAATTCCGGGACGACCGCGATGTTCCGAGCGATCGTGAGGTGCGGGAAGAGCCCGACCGCCTGGATCACGTACCCGATCCCGCGCCGGAGTCTCTCCGGCGACTCGCCGCGGACGTCGGCGCCGTCGAGCTCGATCGTGCCGCGATCGGGGACGACGAGCCGGTTGATCGTGCGCATGAACGTGCTCTTCCCGCAACCCGACGGCCCGAGCAACACGATGAATTCGCCCGCGGCGACGTCGAGATCCACACCGTCGACGGCGTTGCGATCGCTTCCGGGATAGCGCACGACGACGCCCGTCGCGCGGATCGCCGCACCCGCGCTCACGTCGCGCTCGCGCTCGCGAGGAAGGCGCTCGCGGCGTCGGCGGGATCTTGCTTCTCGCGATCGACGCGCGCGTTGAGATCGCGCATCACCGCATTCGTGAGCCGCGGCGCGATCGCGTCGAGTACGGTCGCGATGCGCGGGACGCGCGCGAGGGTCGCGCGCCGAACGACCGGCGCCACCTGATAGGCGGGCCAGAAGTGGTCGGGATCTTCGATCAACACGAGCTCGTCGTACGCGATCTGTCCGTCGGTTCCGAACGCGACGACGATATCGACCTGCCCGCTCTCGAGCGCCGTGTACTTCAAGCCGATGTCGAATAACTTCACGCTCGCGAACTCGAATCCGCCGTAGCGTTTGCGTAAGCCCGTCAGCCCGTCCGCCCGCGTCGTGAATTCCGGGATCGTGCCGAGCCGCATCCTCGGCGCTTCGCGCGAGACGTCGCGGAGCGTCCGGACGCCGAATTTTCGCGCGGCCGCGCGCGTCGTCGCGAGCGCTTCCGGGTCGTCGAACGGTGCGTGATCGAGCCACACGAGATCGTATCGTTTCGCGTATGCCGCCTTCACGTGTCGGTAGAGTTCGTCGGCGTTCGCGATCGTCGCGTCGTGCAGCACGGAGAGTAACGCCGTCCCCGTGTACTCGGGATAGAGATCGATGTCGCCGCGTCGCAGCGCCGCCATCGCGACCTGGGTTCCGCCGAGATCGAACTTGCGCGTCACGTGCAGTCCCGCGCGTTCGAGGCTCTGCGCGTAGATCTCGCCGAGCACGAGCTCTTCCGTGAAATTTTTCGCGCCGATCGACACGTTGTTCGGATCGATCTTCTCGCATCCGGCGCCGGCGGCCGCGAGCGCGGCGAACGCCGCGAGGAGCGCGCGGTCGCGCGTCATCGCGCGCGCGTCGCCAGGCGGCGCTCGACGAGCGAGAGGATCCCCTGCGCGACGAGCGCGAGGACGGCGACGGCGATCGCGCCTTCGAAGAGTTGGCCGTTATCGCCGCCCGCGAGGCCGTTGAGGATGTACTCGCCGAGCCCGCCGCCGCCGATGAAGGCCGCGAGCGTCGCGCTCGCGATCACCTCGACCGCGGCCGTCCGTACGCCCGCGAACACGACGGGCGTGGCGAGCGGCCAGGTGACGCGGCGCCGCACCTGCGGTTCGGTCATCCCGAGACCGCGCGCCGCGTCGACGAGCGCGAACGGCACGCCGCGCAGCGCGACGTCGGTATTGATCGCGATCGGCGGGATCGCGAGAAAGACGAGTGCCACGACCGATGGCCAGAAGCCGATGCCGAGGATCGGCTGCGCGAGCGCGAGCACGGCGAGGCTCGGCACGACGCGCGCGACGTTCACGCTCGCGAGACCGGCTTCGCGGAAGCGCGCCGCGCGCGCGATGAAGCTCCCGGCCGGAATGCCGACGACGATCGCGACGGAGAGGGCGGCCGCGGAGAGCAGCAGATGGTCGCGGACGTGGAGCGCGAGGTCGTTCACGAGGCGGTGGACTTCCCGCGGGCGGCGGCGAATGCCCTGCGCCATGCTCACGCAAGGGACGGAAGCCGACACCGCGGCGGTCCCGCTCGAAGACCCCTCGCTCTATTTCAGTCGCGAACTTTCGTGGCTCGAGTTCAACGATCGCGTGCTCGAGGAGGCCGAGGACGATCGTAATCCGCTCCTCGAGCGGCTCAAATTCGTGGCGATCTTCTCGACGAATCTCGACGAGTATTTCATGATCCGCGTCGCCGCGCTCAAGCAGCAGATCGCGGCCGAGGTCCACAAGCGCTCGAACGACGGACGGCTCCCCGCAGAGCAACTCACGGCGATCTCCGAACGCCTGCGGCTCTCGCTCGAACGGTGCGCGCGCCTGCTCGAAGAGCGGCTCCTTCCCGCGCTCGCGCGCGAGGGCATCGCGATACGCAAGGTCGACGAACTCCCGCAACGGTACCGCGACGAACTCAAGGCGTTTTTCGACGCGCGCGTGTTCCCCGTGCTCACGCCGCTCGCCGTCGACTCGAGCCATCCGTTTCCGTACATCTCGAACCTCTCGCTCTCGCTCGGCGTCGAGATGTACGAAGCGTCGCCCGACGGCCCGACGATGCACTTCGCGCGCGTGAAAGTCCCCGACAGTCTGCCGCGGCTCGTCTCGATCGAAGCGGAAAACGGTCAGGCACACTTCGTGTTACTCGAAGACGTGATCGCGCACAATCTCGAGGAACTCTTTCCGGGGATGGAGATCCGCGCGTCGTATCGCTTCCGCGTCACGCGCGACGCCGACCTCGACTTACAGGAAGACGAAGCCGACGATCTCCTGCGCGCGATCGAATCGGAACTACGCCGGCGCCGCTTCGGCGAACCCGTCCGTCTCGAAGTCGAGCGCGCGATGCCCGCGCACTTGCGCAAGATGCTCCTCGAGGCGTTGTTATTGCAAGACGTCGACCTCTACGCGATCGAGGGGATGCTCGGAACCTCGGGCGTGTGGCCGATCGTCAATCTCGATCGTCCCGACCTCCACGACGAGCCGTTCACGCCCGCGATCCCGAAGCGTCTCGCGCATCAGACCGACATGTTCGCGGTCATCCGCGAAGGCGATCTGTTATTGCACCATCCGTACGATTCGTTCGATCCGGTCGTGCAGATCGTACAGCAGGCCGCGCACGATCCGCAGGTGCTCGCGATCAAGCAGACGCTGTATCGCACGTCGGGCAACTCGCCCGTCGTCGCGGCGCTCGTCGAGGCGGCTGAGAACGGGAAACAGGTCGCCGCGCTCATCGAGCTCAAAGCGCGGTTCGACGAAGAGAACAACATCCACTGGGCGCGCAATCTGGAGCGCGTCGGCGCGCACGTCGTGTACGGATTTCCCGGCCTCAAGGTGCATGCGAAAGTGACGCTCATCGTTCGCGACGAGCCCGACGGCATCCGTCGTTACGTGCATTTCGGCACGGGAAACTACAACGACAAGACGGCGAAGGTCTACACCGATCTCTCGCTCTTCACGTGTCGCCCGGAACTCGGACGCGACGTCACGCACCTCTTCAATCGGCTCACCGGATTCTCGAAGACGACGAAGTACGAAGAGTTACTCGTCGCTCCGACGACGTTGCGCCTCGGATTCGAAGAGCTCATCGAGCGCGAGGCGACGCACGCGCGCGCCGGTCGGCCGAGCGGGATCGTGGCCAAGCTCAACGCGGTGAGCGACGCGCGGACGGTCCGCGCGCTCTATCGCGCCTCGCAAGCCGGCGTCCCGATCGAACTCATCGTGCGCGGGATGTGCGAACTCCGTCCGGGTCTGCCCGGCGTGAGCGAGACGATCCGCGTGCGCAGCATCGTCGGTCGTTTCCTCGAACACTCGCGCATCTTCGCGTTCGCGAACGGCGGCGACGAAGAGATCTACATGGGCAGCGCCGACTGGATGGGTCGTAACCTCGACCGCCGCGTCGAGACGTGCTTGCCCATCCTCGATCCCGAGATCCGCGCGTACGTGCGACGCGGCATCCTCGACGTGTTACGCGAGGACAACACGAAAACGCGCTGGCTCCAATCCGACGGGTCGTACGTCCGTCGCGCGCCCCGCGACGGCGAACCGCTCTCGAACGCGCACTCGCTCATGCTCGAGGCGGCCAAAGCGGTCTGAGCGATCGCGCGCTCGATCCGCGGCGCGTAACCGTCTTCGCGCGCGAGTTTTCGGAGCGCGCGTTCCGCCCGGCGCTCCGGCTTCGAGAATCGCGGCGCGCACGAGCGGCCGTGGCGGCGCAGGCGGCGACGTAACGTCGCGCGTTTCGTCGGGCGGCGCGTTACGACGTTCGACGCGGTCGGGGCGGATCGATCGCCGATCGTCGCTTCGGTTCGGGCGACTTCGCGAGTTCGAGGACGATCTTCCACTCCCGCACGTGCACGGGTTGAACCGATAGACGCGACCCGCGCCGCAGTAACACCATCGTCGGCGCGAGCTCGGCGTTCGCGCGTAACTCGGCGAGCGACACGAAACGCTCGAGCGGGCGTACGAATGCGACGTCGACCATCTCCCAGATCGGTTTCGCCTCGGTCGCTCTCGGATCGAAGTAATCGCTCTCGCGATCGCGCGCCGTGAAGTCCGGATAGGCCTCGCGGACGACGCGCACGATGCCCGCGATCCCCGGCTCCTTCGTATTGCTGTGATAGAAGAAGCCCTCGTCGCCGAGCTTCATCTCCATCATGAAATTGCGCGCCTGAAAATTCCGCACGCCGCTCCACTCCGTCCGCTTCTCGCGCTCGAGACGATCGAATCCGAACGATTCGGGTTCGCTTTTGAAAAGCCAATACGCCATCGCGACCGCACTACGACCGGCACCCTCGCGATTCCGGTCCGCTCGCGCTCGCATAAGAAGCGTGCGCGGCGGTATCGAACGCACGAGCGGTGCCATCGCGCGACGGGCAGCCCTTCATAACCGACGTCTCGCGCCGTCACGATCGTGCGGATGCGGGTGCGTTCCCGTGGAGCCTGCGACTCGTGCGCGAGTTCGCGCCGCTCCACTTCGCGACCCCCGTTACGTTTTTCGTCGGCGAGAACGGAAGCGGAAAATCGACCGTGCTCGAAGCGCTCGCCGTCGCCTCGGGCGCGATCGCGCTCGGGGGAAGCGACCTACGCTCCGATCCGACGCTCGAGCCCGCACGCGAGCTCGCTTCCGACCTCACGATCGTCCGCCGCGGAAGGCCCAAGACGACGCTGTTCCTGCGCGCCGAAGACGTCTTCGGGTACACGCAACGCCTGCGCCGCGAGATGCGCGAGATCGGCGAGACCGCGGCGGGGTTCGCCGGGACGCGCGCCTTCGGATACGTGGCGGCGCAGCAACGAGCGTTGCGGGTGCGGTACGGCGACGATCCGGGCTCGCGCTCGCACGGCGAGACGTTTTTGGCGCTCCTGCGGGCACGGCTCGTTCCCGGCGGGCTCTACTTTCTCGACGAGCCCGAAACGCCGCTCTCGCCGCTGCGCGTCCTCGGGCTGCTCGCGATGCTGATCGACGCGGTCCGCGCCGGTTCGCAATTCGTCGTCGCGACGCACTCGCCGATCTTGATGGCGCTGCCGGGCGCGACGCTGCTGGAATTCGCGGAAGACGGGATCGCCAATGCGGCCTACGACGACGTCGAACACGTGCGCCTCACGCGAGACTTCTTGCGCGCTCCGGAACGCTATCTGCGAGACCTCGCCGCGGAGCCGGAGGGTCGGGACTGACGCAACCGCGCGCGCCGCGGGCGGGTCTGCGTCCTCATGCAGCGCAGCGTCATCACGAAAACGGCCGACGGGTGGTCGGGCGTCGAGCACGAGGGGTACGTCCCCGGGGTCGCGACCGCGGTCGTCCGGCACACGCTCGTCGGGGGTCGGAAAGAATCGGCGGACGCCCCGGGTCCCAAGAGCGAGTTGCGGTATTTTTCGCTTCCGCCCGGTACCGTCTCGCGGCTCGAGAAGCACGAGCACGAGCACTACGTGATCGTCGGCGAGGGCGTCGGGCACGCGATCGTCGGCGACGCCGTTACCGAGATCGGGCTGCACGACGTGATCTACGTCGGACCGTTCGAGCCGCACCAATTCGTCAACCGCTCGGATGCGACGTTCGGATTTTTCTGCATGGTCCCGGCGGATCGCGACTTCTCGCAGGATCTCTCGCCCGAGGAACTCGCGCGGTTGATGGCTTCGCCCGCCGGCGCGTTCGCCGATCCGACGGGCGCGCCGCCGCCGCGCAAGCGTCCGGTGCTCGCGGAAGCCTGACGCAGGCTCGGGCGAAGCTCGCGGCGAGTCCGCGAGCGAAGCCGAGATCGGGGAGCGCGGGCATGCGGCCGCCGTTTACGACGACCGCGTCCGCATCGGCTAGAGGCCGCTACAGGCGCTCGCCGGGATCCCGTTGCAGAGTTGGTCCTTCGTCACGAATCCGTCGGCGATGACGGTCGACGCGATGTTCGCCTTCGTGACCGTCACGACCGGGAGGGCGATCGTCGGCACGTCGATCTTGCCGTTGTTGACGGTCGAGGTCGTCGCCGGTTTCTGACCCTTGATGAGCGCGTCGCTGATCTGCGCGGCGGCTTCGGCGAGTTTCTTGATCGGTTTGTAGATCGTCATGCTCTGCGAGCCCGTGAGCACGTTCTGGAGGCCCGCGACCGTCGCGTCCTGACCCGTGACGACGACCTTGCCTTCGAGGTGCTGCGCCTTGATCGCGGCGTCGACGCCGCCCGCCATGCCGTCGTTCGCGACGAGAACGGCCGCGACGTTGTTCCCGTTGTTGTTGAGCGCCGACGCGGTCTCGGCTTGGGCCTGATTGCTGTCCCAGTTCGGCGTGTACTTGTCGTAGACGAGCTTGTAGCGGCCGGATTTAACGAGCGGCTGCAAGACGTCCATCGCGCCCTGATGGTAGTAGATCGCGTTGTTGTCGGTCGCTGCGCCGGCGATCGAAACGATGTTTCCCGACTTGACGTGATCGACGATGTACTGCGCCTGTTGCTTGCCGACCGCGATCGGATCGAACGTGACGTACGCGTCGACGTCGGCGTTCTTGATCAACCGGTCGTACGCGATCACGGGGACGCGCGGATCGTTCGCGTGTGCGGCCGTCACGATCGCCGCGGCCTGAACCGCGTCGACCGGGACGTCGAGCAATAACTTCGCGCCGCCGGTCAGGAGCGATTTCGCCTGATTCTGTTGGTTCGTCTGATCGGTCTTCGCGTCGTCGACGACCACGTCCACGTCGGGATTACGCTGCTTCATCGCGTCGACGTAATAACTCCGATCGAATTGCCAACGCGCGGACGTCGTGTAATCCGAGATCAGAAAGCCGACGGACTGTTTGTTCGACGCGCAGCCCGCGAGGCCGAGCGCGCCCGCGGCGACGACGGCGAGTCCGAGCGCCGGGACGATTCGCATCTGGTTCAAACGAGGTCTCCTAACGTATGGGGTTTTCAGGTTCTCGTGAGCGGATTGCGCTGTTTGCCGAGAACGTCGAGGAAGATGGCGAGGACGAGGATGATGCCCTTGATCACGTACACGAGATTGGAATCGACCGACATGAGGTTGAGGCCGCTGTCGAGGCTCGCGATCAAGAGACCGCCGAGTAACACGGACGACACGTTCCCGCGACCGCCCGTGAGGCTCACGCCGCCGATCACGGCGATCGAGATGGCGTCGAGCAAGAGATCGGGGCCGGCGGCGGTCGTCGAGGCGGCCTGCGCGTAGCCGACGAGCATCGCGCCCGCGAGGCCGGCGAAGAGGCCCGCGATTCCGAACACGATCCAGCGCACCGCGACGGTTTTCACCCCCGCGCGTCGCGCCGCTTCGACGTTGCCGCCGACGGCGTAGACGTGGCGTCCGAACGTCGTCCGCGTCGCGACGAACGACGCGCCGAGCGCGAAGGCGCCGAGGATGACGAGCGAGAGCGGCACGCCGCGATACGTCCCGAGGAGCACGACGAGGCCCGCGAGGATCGCGATCATCACGCCGAGCCGGATCGCGAAACCCGACACGGGCGGGTTCGCGAGACCCGCGGCCGCGCGGCGCTTGCGCTCGGAGAAGCCCGCAAGCGCGGTCGCGCCGATCGCGACGAGCGCGATCGCGATGCTGACGGGATTGGGCAGATCGTAACTCCCGAGCGCGCCGATCGCGGGATCGGAGACGTTGATCGTCGCGCCGCTGAGCACGTGATACGCGATCCCCTCGAAGATCAAGAATCCGCCGAGCGTCACGACGAATGCGGGCATCCGGATCTTCGCGATCAGAAAGCCTTGCACGAGCCCGAGCGCGACGGCGACCGCGAGTCCGCCCGCGATCGCGATCGGCGCGGCGAGATGGAGGTTCGACGAGAGCACGGCGACCGTCGTCGCGGCGAGCAACGTGAGATAGCCGACCGAGAGATCGATCTCGCCGAGCAGTAAGACGAACACGACGCCGATCGCGAGGAGCGGTTTGTACGCGTACTCCTGGAAGAGTTCGGAGAGATTGCGCGCGCCGAGGAATCGGCCTCCCGTCTGCGTTTCGAAGAAGATCCAGATGACGACGAGCCCGACGTAGATCGGAAGCGTGGTCGCGAGCTTCGCGCGATCGACGGCGAGCGGATTCGTCGCGGGCGAACCCGCGGGTGCGGTCGCGGTGACGCTCACGCTCCGGCGACCTCGGCGAACTGCTTCGCGCCCGTGATCGCGGAGACGACGTCTTCCGGCGTCGTCTCCGCGATGCGCAGTTTCGCGACCCGTCGACCGAGACGCATCACGAACGCGACGTCGGCGACTTCGAACACGTCGACCATGTTGTGCGTGATGACGACGACCGCGAGACCGCGCTCGCGCAGGCGTTTGATGAGATCGAGCACCTGTTTTTGTTGGGCGACGCCGAGCGCCGCCGTGGGCTCGTCGAGGATGACGACCTTCGGCGCCCACAGCACCGCGCGCGCGACCGCGACCGACTGACGCTGGCCGCCCGAGAGTTGCGCGACCGTGTTGCGCACGGAGGGGATGTTGATCTGTAATTGCTCGAGCGCGCCCTTCGCCGTGAGTTCCATCGCGATCTCGTCGAGCGTGCCGCGCGCGAGCACCTCGCGTCCGAGGAACAGGTTCGCGACGACGTCGAGATTGTCGCAGAGGGCGAGATCTTGATAGACCGTCTCGATGCCGGCGGCCGTGGCGTCGCTCGGCGAGCGGAAGTGTTGCTCGATCCCGTCGAGCGCGATCGACCCGCGATCGGGGACGTGCGTCCCGGCGACGCACTTGATGAGCGTCGACTTCCCCGCGCCGTTGTCGCCGAGCAGCGCGGTCACTTCGCCCGCCCGGGCCTCGAAATCGATGCCTCGCAACACGTCGATCGCGCCGAACGATTTGTACACGCCCGTCACGGCGAGACGCGCGGGATCGCGGATTGCGGAGCCGTTCACGCGCGGTCCGACGGGTGAGATCTCATCGCGTTAGCGCTTGTGCAGTGGCGATGCAACTTTCCTTCACTTGCGATTGCGGAAAAAGGTTGAAAATACAGGCATTCGGTGCTATACACGTCACGTGTTCGCGTCGCATCTCGGCGGCGCGCTTTCCCGCAGACGTGGTGGATCGATGACCCTCTCCTCGTTCGGCTTTCGCGCGATGCGGACGGCCTGCATTCTCGTTGCCGTCGCCGCCTTTCCGGTTCTCGCCGACGCGCAAGACGCGCCGCAGCCGAGCCCGTCGCCCGCCGCGTCTCCCGGCGACGCGGTCCCCGCGGCGACGGGAGCGCCCGACGCGAACGCCGCGAGCCCGACGCCCGCGGCCGGGCATCCGGAGAAACCCCAGCAGACGGACCAATCCGTGCAGCCGTCGCAGGGCCTCTTCGGCGATTGGGACGGCGCGCGAAGCGACCTCAAGAAGCGAGGTATCAATTTCTTCGGTCGGTACGCGGGTGAGGGCGCCGCGAATCCCACGGGCGGCCTGCAACGCGGCACGGCGTTCTCGAGCGAGGTGCAACTCGGACTGGACGTCGACTTCAACAAACTCAACCCGGGGAGCGGCGGCGGGATCCTCCATTTCATCGGCACGCAGCGCTTCGGAAGCAGTCTCACCGCGAACGCGCTCGGGAACCTCGCGTCGGTTCAAGAGATCTACGGCGACGGTCTGACGACGCGCCTGACGGAGCTCGACTACGAGCAGCCGCTCGCGAAAAACGCCGTGAACGTCAAGCTCGGTCGCGTAATCATGGAGAACGATTTCGTCGCGGGCTCCACGTACTGGGACGGCAACCTCTACTGTTTCTATCAGGCGAACGCGATCTGCGGAACGCCCGTCGCCGAACCGAATAACAGCGGGTACGGATACTACCCGTCGTCGGAGTGGGGCATCCGCGTGAAGGGTTCGCCGACGAAGAACTTCTACGTCGAGACGGGCGCCTACCAGGTCAATCCCACGTACTCGCAGCGCGGACACGGATTCGATCTGAGCGACACGGGCGACACCGGGACGATGTTCCCGTTCGAGACGGGCTTCACGACGACCGACAAGGCCGGAAACCAGACGGGCAACATCCGCGTCGGCGCGTACTACGACACGTCGAACGTGATGGGCCCCAACAGCCATCTCTCGTCGTTCGGAACGACGACGACGGGTGCCGTCGCGACGGTGCCGGAGCCGTTCTATCGCGGTCGCAGCGGCGCGTATCTGCAGTTCGACCATCTGCTCGCCGGCACGAGCCTCAAGGGCGAACGCGGGACGGCGATGTTCTTCGCGTATCAGTACGGCGATCCGCAGACGGCGTTCTTCAGTAACTTCATCGACGCGGGCGTCGTCCGTCACGGGACGTTCGCGAGCCGACCCGACGACACGCTCGCGGTCGGATTCGACTACATCGACGTCAACCCGCGCCTGCGCACGCTCGAAGCGCAACTGCAGAACGCGGGCTTCGCGGTGCCGACGACGGGTCAGGAAAAGGGCTTCGAACTCAACTACGGCGTGCAAGCGCTTCCGTGGCTGTTATTGAAGCCCGGCGTGCAGTACATCGTGCGTCCGAGCGGTCGGACCGACATCCCCGATCCGCTCGTCTTCGCGTTGACGACGGGGATCACGTTCTAGCCGTCGCTTCGTGGCGAGCGGACGCGCCGCGTCCGGCGAGCGCGGCCGTGGCCCCGCGTGCGAACGACGGTCGCTAGCCGCTCAAGCGCGCGAATCGCGCGAGCGCCCGGCGCTGGGCGTCGCTCCACGGCGCGGTCCCCGCGCCGTCGGGATTCGAGCGGACGACGGCGATGCGCGCGATCGCGCGCAAACGCTCGTCGACGCCGACGACGGCCTGCTCCATCACGGCGCTCGAACGACCGATCGAGGTGAGCCGCGAGCCGACGCGCAGCGGCTCGTCGTACAAGCACGCCGCGAGATAGCGGAGTTGGAGTTCCGCCGTGAGGTGTTGGAACGCGAAGCTCGCGAACGGCTCGGGATCGCCCGCCGCGCGGAAATAACTCAAACGCGAGAGTTCGAGATAGGCCGGGTAGACCACGTTCGAGACGTGGCCCTGTCCGTCGCATTCGCAATACCGCGGTCGCACGTCGACGAAAAACGAAAACGAGGCGAGCCACGTCGCCTCGTCTCCCGGTTCGAAGAGCGCGAGCACGCCCTTAGCGGAGGTTGATCACGGGCGCGGGCTCGGGCATGCCCGCGAACGCGGTCGCGAGAACCGTCTTCAGTTCGCCCGATTCGTTCATCGGTGCGAGGATGTCGGTGTCGCCGTAGAACTTGCCGTCGATGAAGACCTTCGGAAGCGTCGGCCAATTCGTCATCGCCGAGAGCGCCTCGCGCTTGGGCATGTTCTCCAGGACGTCGACGACTTCGAACGGGTAGCCGAGACGGCTGAAAAATTGCACCGTCTCGAGCGTGAAGCCGCAACGCGGCATCTCCTTGGTCCCCTTCCCGTAGACGAGGACTTTGTTCTCGGCGACTTCGCGTTCGATTTCCTGACGTAGTGCGTCGGTTGACATTCGTTTACTCCAAAACTTCCGTGCGGATGGACATGGCGTGGATCCGACCGTCGGCGCGAGCGTCCGCGAGCGCGGCCTCGACCATGCGATGGCGATCCATGAGCGAGATACCTCGGAACGCCGCCGATCTCACGAACACGTTGAAGTGGTCCATGGTGCCGGTCAAGTCCACGATCTGCACTTCGGCGTCCGGGAAGGTTTCCCGAACGAGGGCCGTCATCGCGTCGTTGTCGATCATAGCCAGGCCAGCTTCGTGGGGTCGTGGGTCGCCCCTTGCGGCCCGACGGACCGTCGAAATCCCGGCGGCCCGCCACGCCCGTCGTGCCGAGCATTCCGTCGCGCCGCGCTCGCGAAACGGCGCCCCGCTCCCGCATCGCGCCTCGTTAGGACGAAACGTTCCGGCTCGATCCGCACGCCGCGGAGTTTTGCATCGACCCGCTACGGTCGGAGCTCCGGTCGCTCGCGCATCGCGATACGCGACGCGCGCGCCGCGTCCGGGATCCCGAATGCGACGGCCGTCACGGCCCGCGTCGCGCCGACGGCGAGCACGATCGTCGCGACGCCCGCGAGCACGGCGGGAACGCCGCGCATGCGGAGCGCGCCGAGGCGCACGCGACTCGCGCCGACCATGCGCGTGACGTCGAGATAAGCGAGTACGGAGCGAGCGCCCATGCGCGTCGTACTGCGGACGCACGGCCGGGCTTCCCTTGGAAACAGGCGCGGCGTTGCGGACCGGCGACCTATCCAGCATGAACGACGGTCCTCGCGAGCCGCAGAAAGATCCCGAATTCGGCGAGACGACGACCGCGATGCCGATCGTCCGGCCCGTCCGCGAGCCCGACGTCACGCGACCCGCGGACGTTCCGTCGCGCGGAACGCCGCCGCCCGATCGGCCGAACGTGCCCGGCGCGCCGCCGCCCGGGCGCGCTCCGTACGTCCACCGCTTCGGTTCGGTGCCGTTCTATCTGTTCTCGCGTCTCGTCGCGTTCGCGATCGACGGTCCGGGCGTCGCGTTTCTCGTCGCCACGTTCGGGTTTCACGCGGTCGAGCGCGGCCTACTCGCGCTCGGCACGCGGAGTGAGGGTGGTTTCGATACGCTGCTCGGCGGGGCGCTCGGGATCGCGATCGTCTTCGCGTTTCTCTGCGAGGCGCTCTCCGGGACGACGCTCGGCAAGCTCGTGTTCGCGCTTCGCGTCCGCAGGACGGACGGCCGTCACGCGGGCGCGGGCCGGATCCTCGCGCGGACGATTCTCTACCCGATCGATCTCGCGCTCGTGGGACCGATCCTCGCGCTCGTCACCCCGAAGCGGCAACGCCTCGGCGATCTGCTCGCCGGGACGGTCGTGGGGCGCAGTCGGATCGGCGCGTTCTCATCGGCGATCGGGGTCGCGCTCGTGCTCGGGCTCGTCTACCTCCAGGCGACCTTCGGCGGCGGCGTGAGTTCCGCGATCGACGTCGGCGCAGAAACCGCGACCTTCGCGCCGGCGGCGTTCGGGCGTATCCTCGGCGCGCTTTCGGGCTTCGCCGGAACGAACGCGGCGATTCCGGGCGTGCCGGGTGCGTCGCCGCGTGCGGCACCGATCGTCGCGACCGTCGCGCCGACGCCGGCACCGAGCGCCGCCGCGACCGACGGGCCGACGACCTCGGCGACGAACGATCCCGCGGCG
>CAZZXB010000011.1:0-37527 GCA_964658025.1 uncultured Janthinobacterium sp. | reverse complement strand
TTGCGGTTCGCGCGGCGGACCGCTCTCGGGCATGCGTTCGTCGCCCGCGACGTTCCAACGCCAATAACGATTATTCGCTTCGCCCGTGATGTCGGACCAATCTTCTTTGGCATAGATCTGTTCGTCGACCGTGTCGCAAACGTAGATCACGTGCATCGACGCGTGCTTCGGCGCGGCGCGTTCGTCGAACGAACGCCGTAGGACGCGTCCGAGCGATTGGATCCGCTGTCGCACGCTCGCGGACGACGCGACGGAGATGCCGACGTCCGCTTCGGGAACGTCGATGCCCTCCACGAGCGACTTCACCGAGACCAGCACGCGCGCGTCGCCCGCGCGGAAGCGTTCGAGCGCGCCACGCCGCTCGCGCTCGGGAAGTTGCGAATGCTCGAGCGCGCGATCCTCGACCGGAACGACGTCCGCGATCGCGTCGTAGAGCGCGCCCGCTTCGGAGACGCGCTCGTGGAAGAGGATCATCCGCCGCGGCGTCTCCTCGGCGAACGCCTCGCGCACGATCCCCGCGGCGACGCGGTTCCGCGCCTTCGCCTTGTAGAGCAGATCCTTGCGCGTCGCGGTGAGCGCGACGTACGAACGCGCGAGCGACCCGAGTTCGCCCGGTCGTCCCACGAGCGCGCGCGCCCGGCGCGTCTCTCCGCCCATGCGCTCGAATCGCTTCTTCACGTCGTCGATCTGATGCGTGAGGTCGTCGTATCCGATGCGTTCGGCTTTTTCGAGCGGAACGCCGTGATGCTGAATGTCGTAGGACGGAAGCCATCCCGCCTCGCGCGCGTCCTTGAGACCGAACGCGAAGACGCGTCGCCCGAGCGATCGGGCGACGATTTGATCGTCGTAGCGAACGGGTTCGCCCCGCTCGTCGAGTTCGTCGCGCTCGGGCGTCGCGGAGAGACCGAGTCGATACGGGGCGGGCGTATCGAGGACGCGGCGGAACGATTCCGCGCCCGCCCGGTGACATTCGTCGATCACGAGCATCACGGGATCCGCGCACGTCGAAACGATCGTCGGGAGCCGCGCCGAGGCCGTATTGATGACGGCGACGAGCGCGTCGTGCGCGCCGAGATCGTCGTCGCCGCCCGCACCGAGCAAGCCGATCCGCGCGGGCGAGATCGTCGTCGAGCGCGCGATCGCGCCCGCCCATTGGCGCGCGAGCGCCTGCGTCGGCACGACGACGACGAGCTTCGCGAGCGGCGCCCGCTCGGCGACCTTCGCCGCGCACGCGAGCGCGATCAGCGTCTTCCCGCCGCCCGTGAAGATCTCGAGCGTCCCGCGATACGGCACGCCGTCCGTCCCCGCGACCCAGCACCGCACCGCTTCGCGTTGCCACTCGTGCAAGTCGAAACCGCGCGTTTCGATCACGCGAACGTCTTCAGGAGATCGACGCCGCGCTCCCGGAATCCACGCTCGAGACGCGACGCGACGGATCGGCGACGGGCCGCGACAACCGACGTCGTTCGAAGCGCGCGTCGGCGAGCCACGGCGTCAGACCGAGACGGACGGGATCTCGCCCGGATTCACGAGACGGCGGACTCCGTCACCCGCGGCATCCAGCGCAGGTCGGGTTGGCGCGCGGCGCGGGTTTCGTCGATGCGGCGGACGATCGTCGTGCGCGGCGCTTCGAGCGCGACGCTCGGATCCGTGCGCGCGCTCTCGACGACCTCGCGGAGCGTCGCGACGAAGGCGTCGAGCGTCTCCTTGGATTCCGTCTCCGTCGGTTCGATCATCAGACACTCGGCGACGAGTAACGGGAAGTAGATCGTCGGCGCGTGGAAACCGCGATCGAGTAACGCCTTCGCGAGATCGAGCGCGCGCACGCCCGTCTCGCGCTTGAGCGTCTGCGCGGATGCGACGAACTCGTGACGACACGGCTCGTCGTAGGGCGTCGTGAGAAATTCGCGCACGCGCACGCGCACGTAATTCGCGTTGAGCACCGCGAGTTTCGAGACGTTCGTCAGTCCGGACCCGCCGTTCGCGAGGACGTACGTGAGCGCGCGGACCGCGTGCGCGAAGTTGGACCAGAACGAACGCATCGGCCCGATCGAATCCGGGCGATCGAAATCGAGCGCGTACGTGCCGTCGTCCGTGCGTCGCACGGTCGGCGTCGGCAAGAACGGGACGAGATGCGCCGCGACGCCGACGGGACCGTGCCCCGCGCCGCCGCCGCCGTGCGGGATCGAGAACGTCTTGTGCAGGTTGAGGTGCATGAGATCGAAGCCCATGTCGCCCGGACGCGCGTTCCCCATCAGCGCGTTGGCGTTGGCGCCGTCGTAATACATGAGACCGCCCGCCTCGTGGACGATCGCGGAGATCTCGGCGATCCGATCTTCGAAAAGCCCGAGCGTATTGGGATTGGTCATCATGCAGACGGCCGTGTCCGCTCCGACGACCTTGCGCAGTTCGTCCGGATCGACGCGACCGCGCGCGTCGCTCCGCAGCGAGATCACCTTGTAGCCGACCATCGCGGCGGAGGCGGGATTCGTGCCGTGCGCCGTATCGGGGACGATGACGGTCGTACGCGCCGTCTCGCCGCGCTTCGCGAAATACGACTTCGCGATCAGGAGCGCGGCGAGTTCCGCGTGCGCGCCGGCCGCGGGATTGAGCGAGAACGCCGCCATGCCGAAGATCGTGGCGAGCGCGCGCTCGAGGTCGTACATCACGCGCAGCGCCCCCTGCGCGAGGTCGTCGGGCGCGAACGGATGGAGATCGCGGAAGCCGGGAAGGTTCGCCATCGCGTCGTTCACGCGCGGGTTGTACTTCATCGTGCACGACCCGAGCGGATAGAAGCCCGTGTCGATCGAGAAATTTCGCTGCGAGAGCCGCGTGAAATGCCGCACGACTTCGAGCTCGCCGTTATCGGGGATCGGTAACGCGCGACGAAGCACGCCGGCCGGTAGGAATTCCTCGAGCGCGCGGCCGTTGGGAAAATACGCGTTCGCGCGCCCGCGACGCCCGAGTTCGAAGATCAGCGGCTCGGTCGCGCCGGGTTCGAAACGATCGCCGAGCGCGGTCGGCGGACCGTCGGGGAACGACGGCCGATCGTCGGCCGCGAATCGCGCACCGCGAGCGTCGGGCGTCGTACGGTTCGCCGCAGGCGACGCCCCCTTCGCGGCAGGCGTTCCGCCGTTCGCGGCCGAGGTATCGTTAGCGGTATGCGGCGTATCGTTAGCGGCGGACAAGCGTCTTCTCCTTGGCGTACGTCGCGAGCGCGTCGCCGAGCGCCGCGATCTCGTCGTCCGTCGTCAGCTCGGTCGCGGTCATCAGGATGCAATCGGCGAGTTCGGGATAGAAACGCCCGAGTGCCACGCCGCCGAGGATCTTCCGCTCGCGTAGCGCCGCGAGCACGTCGTCCGCGGTCGATCCCGCGGGGACGCGGGCGACGAACTCGTTGAAGACGGGCGCCGCGAACGCGCGCGTGAAACCGGGCACGGCGCAGACCGCCTCCGCGAGCGCGTAGGCGCGCTCCACGTTGAGCGTCGCACAGCGGCGCAGTCCCGTCTCGCCGACCGCGGCGAGATAGATCGTTGCGAGCAGCGCGCAGTGGGCTTGGTTCGTGCAGATGTTCGAGGTCGCTTTTTCGCGCCGGATGTGTTGCTCGCGGGCCTGCAACGTGAGCGTGTACGCGAGCTTGCCGTCCACGTCGACGCTCCGTCCGACGAGTCGACCCGGAATCCGGCGCATGTGCTCTTTCGAGGCCGCGATGAAGCCGACGTACGGTCCGCCGTACGCGACCGGAACGCCGAACGACTGCGCCTCGCCGACCGCGATCTGCGCGCCCCATTCGCCCGGCGGGACGAGCGCGCCGAGCGACATCGCTTCGGCGACGACGCCGATCGTCACGGCGCCGCTCGCGGCGATCGTCGCGCGCACCTCGGCCGACGGCACGTCGATCGCGCCGAAAAAATTCGGGCTCCCGATCGCGACGGCCGCGACCGGGGCACGCGCGAGTTCGGCCGCCAGCCCGGTGAAATCCGTCGTACCGTCGGAAGCATACGGTAGCTCGACGATCTCGAGTTCGAGCCCGTTCGCGTACGTTTCGAGCACGCCGCGATAATTCGGATGGATCGCCGCGGAGACGACGATCCGCTTCCGGCCGGTCGCGTTCACGGCCATGATCGCGCCTTCCGCGAGCGCCGTCGCGCCGTCGTACACCGACGCGTTCGCGAGATCGAGCCCGGTGAGCAGGCACACGTAGGTCTGCCACTCGTAGATCGCCTGGAGATAGCCCTGCGAGACTTCCGCCTGATAGGGCGTGTACGCCGTCAGGAACTCTCCGCGCATCGCGAGCGCGCCGAGCACGGGCGGAACGTAGTGCCGGTAGGCGCCCGCGCCGAGAAACGACGCGTACGCGAGCGCGCGATTCTCGTCCGCATACGCCGCGACGCGCCGCCCGAGTTCGAGTTCGGGCAACGGACCCGGAAGGTCGAGCGGCCCGCGGATCGCCACGGCGTCCGGCACGCGGACGAGATCGTCGAGCGACCCGGCGCCCACGACGGCGAGCATCTCCGCGATATCGGAGTCGGTATGCGGCGCGTACATACCTACGTTCTAACCCGAAAAGGGGTCAGGCCGAAACGACTTTGTCGTATTCTTCCGGGTCGAGCAACGCCTCGCGAAAACTTTCGCCGTCGAGCTTCACGCGAAACAGCCATCCGTCGCCGTAGGCGTCGCGATTGACGAGCGACGGATCGCCTTCGAGCGCCGCGTTCACTTCCGTCACCTCGCCGCCGACGGGCGTGAAGAGATCGGAGACGGCCTTGACCGATTCCACGACGCCGACCGACGCGAACTGGGCGATCGAGGCGCCGATGCGCGGCAGTTCGACGTAGACGATATCGCCGAGCGAGTCTTGCGCGTACTCCGTGATACCGACGGTCGCGACGTCGCCGTCGACCTTGAGCCACTCGTGTTCCTTACTGTATTTGAGCCCGGCGGGCGAGGGCATCGGATGGTCCTTTCGTCGAGACGTACGACCCGCGTCAGCGAGGTCGTTTGTAGAACGGTAACGGGGTCACCGTCGCTTTGTGTCGGTTCCCACGAATCTCGATCTCGAGCGACGTCCCCGGTCGCGCCACGGCTTTCGGGACCAGCACGGTCGCGACGTTGCGGCCCCCGAGCGACGGCGCGACCGACGCGCTCTTGACCGTTCCGACGACCGCATCGTCGTGCCACACCGGGTATCCGCCGCGCGCCGGGACGCGGCCCTCGAGCACGACGCCCGCGATCCGCGCGTAGTCGTCGCGATCGCGCTCGGCGACGAGCGCGGCCCGCCCGACGAAATCGCCCTTGTCGAACTTCACGGCCCACCCTTGGCCGCCCGCGAGCGGCGAGAGATCCTCGGCGAGCTCGAAGCCGTAGAGCGGCATCCCCGCTTCGAGTCGGAGCACGTCGCGCGCGCCGAGCCCGACGGGCTCGAGACCGAGGGGCGCCCCCGCGGCGAGGAGCGCGTGCCAGAGCGACGGCGCGTCCTCGCCGTCGACGAAGAGTTCGAAGCCGTCCTCGCCCGTGTAGCCGGTCCGCGCGATCGTCGCGGGCGCGCCCGACACCGTGCCCTCGGCGCACGCATAATACTTCAGCGCCGTAACGTCGACGTCGCAGAGCGGCGCGAGGATCGCGGCCGCGCGCGGACCCTGGATCGCGACGAGCGCGGCCGACCCGTGGCGGGACTCGAGCGCGACGTCGCTGCGGCCCGCGGCGGCGGTCTCGAGATACGGCCACATCTTCGCGGCGTTCGCCGCATTGACGACGAGCAGATGGCGATCGGGCAACCGATAGAAGAGCACGTCGTCGCGCACGCCGCCCGACTCGTTCGTGAAGAGGTTGTAGCGCGCGGAATACGTCGGCATCGTCGATACGGCGTTGACCGTCAGGGCATCGGCCCACGCGGCGACGCCGGCGCCGCGCAACTCGTACTGCGCCATGTGCGAGAGATCGAACAGCCCCGCGCGCTCGCGGACCGCCGCGTGTTCCTTGAGGATCCCCGCGTATTGCACGGGCATCTCGAACCCACCGAAGGGCACCATACGCGCGCCGAGCGCGACGTGCTCGGCGTGGAGCGCGGTTCGCTCGAGCGCGTCCGAACTCACAACCGCGGGCCGCTCTGTTCGGTCTCGCCAGCGGCGGTGTTGAGGAACGACGTCGTGGAATGCGCCACGAGACGATCGTTCGAGTACACGAGGATCTCGCCGTAGACGATGCGTTTGCCGGGCTTGAGGACGCTCGCCTTCGCGACGAGATCGTGCGGTGGAAGCGCGGGGCGCAAGAAACTACACGTGAGCGAGGCGGTCGCCGTCGGCTGATCGACGCCGTAGATCGACGCGAGCGCGACCCAGAACGCGGTATCGCAGAGGCTCATGATCGCGCCGCCGTGCACCGCGCCCGCGCCGTTCATCACGTGCTCGCCGAACGGCATCCGCAGTTCGGCCTTCCCTCCGCCGAAATCGATCAGCCGCAAGTCGAGCACCTTGACGAAATGCGCCTTCTGCTTCTCCCACATCGCGATCGCCGCGTCGCGCACGATCTCGGGCGGCACGTCGCTCAAAAGACGTCGCCGTCTTTCGCCAGTTCGCGACGCAGGTAGAGCGGCAGGCTGAACAATCGACGGTGCGTCTCGGCGTCGTAATAAAAATTCTCGCCGCGCAACCCCGCGACGTACGCGTCGATCCGCTCGGGCGCGAGCGCCGCGACGTCGACGGCGTCCGAACACGCGATGAACGCCCAGTCGTTGTCGAACGCGGGAACGTGCGTGTAGAACGAACGCACGAACCGGTAGTATCCGCGCAGCGTCCGATGCATCTTGGCGTGCAACGCCATGTTGTGGAAGCCGGCCGTACTCGCTTGCAACACGTACACGCCGCCCGGCGCGAGCCGGCGCTTGATGTCGGTGAAGACGGCGTCGCAGAAGAGCGGATTCGACGGCGAGTCCTCGAGCGGTTCGGTGAGATCGGAGACGATCGTGCCGTACGTCTCGCGATCGTCGCGCAAGAACGCGAGCGCGTCGCCGATGATCACGCGCGCGCGCGGGTCCTCGAACGCGCCGTCCGACCATTCGGCGAGATAGCGCTTCGAGAGATCGACCACGTCGCCGTCGATGTCGATCATCGTGACGCGCCGGACGTCGTCGCGCCGGAGCGCCTCGCGTAAGGTCGCGCCCTCACCGCCGCCGAGGACGAGCACCTCGCGTCGATCGGCGACCGCCGCGAGCGCCGGATGGACGAGCGACTCGTGGTAGATCTTCTCGTCGCCCTGCGAACTCTGCGTGTCGCCGTCGAGCACGAGCATCTTCCCGAACGTCGGCGTTCGGATGACGGCGACGTTCTGGTACGGCGTCCGTCCGGCGAAATACGTTTCGTCGATCGCGTGATGGTGGGATTCCGTGGGAGAGAACTCCTCGACGTACCACTGCCATCGGTCGGTTTTCGGCATCGTCGGCGCGCCTCAGCGAGCGACGAAGTAGTCGGCGTTCGCCGGAGGCGCGATGACGTTGTTCTGCGTGAACTTCGTCGGTGAAGCGGTCGCGGACGAGGTCGGCGCGGGCGACGGCGACGACACCGTGGCGAGCGCGGGCGAGAACGGGATCGCGACGACCGCCGCGTCGTAGCCGCTCGCGCACGTCGTGCCGGGCGACGTGCCGAACGCGACGAGATACTGATCCGACGTGACGGCGACGCGCGCCGCGTACACGTCGGTCATCGTCGTCGAGCGACCGTTGCAGTCGACGTACGGAATCTGACTCGCGTTCGCGACCGACGTCGTGGTGAACGCCTTCGCGATCGCGAGCGTATCGCTCGAGACCCCGCCGACGGCGACGATCCCGACGTCGGTCGCGACGTACGCGTACGCGCCGGTCGAGTCGAAGGCGACCGAGTTCACGACGCTTCCCGGCACGGTGATCGTCGACGACGACGTGAGCTTCGTCGGGAGCCCGGTGAGCAGCGTGAGTTGCGTGGCGCCGCCCCCCGACGTTCCGGCGACGAGCAGTTTCGTCGTGTCGGCCGGATCGTAGGCCATGTTTCCGAAGCCGCTACGGGCGACGCCCGCCGAACCGAGTCCGGTATTCTCGGCGACCGGGTTGAGGATGTACGGTTGCGGCACGTCGTAGAGCAATAAGTCCGCGGGACCCCGCGCGATGACCGAGGTTCCGTCGGGTGCGGCGAGGATCGAAGAACGCGCGGCGACCGTCGGCGTGATCGAGTTCCCCGTGGCGACGGTCGGACGGTAGAACACCGTCTGGCCGTAGACCGGCGGCGCGTTCGTGAGCGACGTGACCGCGACGATCCCCGAAGAGTCCGGCGCCGTCACGAGCCCGACGCCCGCCGAGGCGGCGTTGGACGCGGCGAGCAGGATCGAGACCGACGAGACGTCGCCGAGGAGCGGCGGAACGTTCGGCGCGATCGTCGCGCTCGAGGACGGGACCGGCGTCGGCGAGGGCGGCTCGACGCTGAAATCGTACGTCGCGCCCGCCGGGACCGGCGCGCCGAGCCCGAGCCCGAAGATGTCTTGCGCGAGATGGTACGCGCCCGCGCCCGCCCCCGTGATCGCCAGCGCGAGCGGGATGCCGTTGATATCGTTCTGCGAGAGCGTCAGCGGCCCGACCGAAGCCGAGAACGCGACCGTCGGCGGAAGCCCGGCCGATCCCGGAGAGGCGCAGAGCGCCTGGCTCGTGTCGGCGTAGTGGATCGCCTGGAGACCGAAGAAGCCGCGCCCGTTCCCGCCGTCGGCGACGTAGGCCGCGTACGGAGACGTCTGACACGCCGACGTGACGACGCCGCCCGAGGCGGTCGGAATCGGCGTCGGCGTCGCCGTCGGGACGACCGATCCGCCGCCGTGGCCGCAAGCGGCAAACGTGAGCGTCGCGACCGCGAATCCCAAGCCCAGGACGCGCGGTCGCGACAAATTCCACCGAGTCAACGTGGTCGGATCCCTCGCAGGCGGTTATGCAGAGCGTCGAGCGGCCGTCTCGCGACCCGCGTGCTCGTGCACGACGTGAGTGTACTGACCGTTGGTCGACGCGATGCCGCGCTTTACCTCGGTCGTCAACATCGTCGTCGCTCCCAATTTCTTGGCCGCGTACTCGCACGCGCGCCAGGGATCCGTGTGGTCGCCGCACGTGTAGAAGTCGACCGCCGCGTAGCCCGCCTCGGGCCAGGTGTGGATCGAAAGGTGCGACTCGGCGATCACGACGACGCCGGAGACGCCCTGGGGCTGAAAGCGGTGAAAGACGACCTTGAGAATTTCGGCGTTCGCTTCCCGGGCCGCCGACTCCATGACGTCGCGGACCCCGTCCACGTCGGTCAATTTCGTCGCGTCACATCCCGAAAGCTCGCACACGACGTGCGTTCCACGTGTTTCCATCTTGACTCCTCGATTGGTTGGGTTGATCCCACCTCCAGGCGCGTCGGCTGGCGCGTGCGGTGCACTTGCGACCCCGACCTGTCGGAACGATCTTGCCGGCGTGCCGAGTCCTATCTCGGCGGCGCGAACGTCGTTCCGCGATGGCACGTTGGGCGTGCCGCCCCCTTGCGCCGCGTTCACGGCTGGTACCGGACCATCTTAGGAAACGTTCCTAAGCCGCTCCGGGACCCGACCCATGATACGCGTAGCACCCCCCCTTGTAAAGCGTTTCTCGCGCCGGGGGGACGGGGGTCACAACGCGAGGACCGCGGGACCCGCCTGGTCGGACGAGCCGACGGAGTAGAACGGCCGGTTCTCGAGCTTCGACCACGTCGCGCAGACCTCGACTTCCTGACCCGTCGACCACGCGATCACGTCGCTCGCGAACACCTCGGGCGCGAAGGCGTAGACGTGTCCGTCGGTCAGTTCGACCGAGTCGTCGATCGCGCGGCCCGGCACGAAATGGTGCGGATAGACGCTCGTGCGGAAGCCGCCGAGCGCGTAGGGCGTCGGCGTCCGCATGACGGGCGGCACGATCCGCCGGGAGACGCGGACGACGTTGGCCTCGTGGCAGAGCTTATCGGGCCGAGGCGTCGAGGCGGCGACGTAGGGCTCGTACTGCGTCGCGTACATCCCGCCCGCGGCGTCCTCGCACGGCATCGTACACGTGTCGCCGGTCAGGCGGTCGACGCGCACCACGGTCGTCGCGCCCGTTCCGTGGACGTACGTGAATCGCAAGAACACCTGGAAGACGACGGCGAACGCGACGAAGGCGATCCCGATCAGAAGGATCAGATCGAAACGCTTGAGTTGATCGCCCTTTTTGCTTTCGCCGGTCTGCGGATCGAGACGATTCGCCACGGTGCCCCTAGATTACGAAGTTTCCACTGCGTTATCTTGACTTTCATGCGCAGCGGAGAGTAGTGTTACCTCGATATGGCAACGGACCTGCAAGCCCCCAAACCATCCGAATTCGACGAGGATTATCGTCACGGGTTTCACGACTCCGAAGACAAGTACGTCTTCAAGTCCGAAAAGGGTCTGACGCGCGAGATGGTCGAGCGGATCTCGACCATGAAGGGCGAGCCCGCGTGGATGCTCGCGTTCCGGTTGAAAGCGTACGAACTCTTCCGCGAGAAGCCGATGCCCGAATGGGGCGACATGGAACGTCTCGCCGAGATCGACTTCGACGACATCCACTACTACGTGAAGTCGTCGGAGAAGACCGAACGCTCGTGGGACGACGTTCCCGACGACATCAAGAAGACGTTCGATCGGCTCGGCATCCCCGAAGCGGAACGGAAGTTTCTCTCCGGCGTCTCGGCGCAGTACGAATCGGAAGTCGTGTACCACTCGGTGCGCGAGGACCTCGCCAAAGACGGCGTGATCTTCTGCGACATGGATACGGCGCTGCGCGAGCACCCCGATCTCGTCAAGAAGTATTTCGCGACGATCATCCCGCCGGGCGACAACAAATTCGCCGCGCTCAATTCGTCGGTGTGGTCGGGCGGCTCGTTCGTCTACGTGCCGCCGGGCGTCGAGGTGAAGTCGCCGCTCCAAGCCTACTTCCGCATCAACACCGAGAACATGGGCCAGTTCGAGCGCACGCTCATCATCGCCGACAAGGGCGCGAAGGTCCATTACATCGAGGGGTGCACGGCGCCGCAGTTCTCCACGGCCTCGCTCCACAGCGCGGTCGTCGAGCTCATCGCCATGGAAGGCGCGTCGATCCGGTACACGACGATCCAGAATTGGTTCCGCAATATCTTCAATCTCGTCACGAAGCGCGCGGTCGCGTACAAGGACGCGACGGTGGAATGGGTCGACGGCAACATCGGCTCGCGGCTCACGATGAAGTATCCCGCGATCTACCTCATGGGCGAGGGCGCGCGCGGCGAGATCCTCTCGATGGCGTTCGCGGGCGAGACGCAGCATCAGGACGCGGGCGCGAAGATCATCCACGCCGCACCGCGCACGACGTCGGTCGTCACGAATAAGTCGGTCTCCGCGCACGGCGGCAAGACGACGTATCGCGGGCTCGTCGAGATCTTCCCGGGCGCCGTCGGCGCGAAGACGCGCGTGAAGTGCGACGCGCTCATCATGGACGAGAAGTCCGCGAGCGACACGAAACCGACGATGAAGATCGACGAGCAGCATTGCACGGTCGAACACGAGGCGAGCGTCTCGAAGATCGGCGAAGAGCAACTGTTCTACGCGATGTCGCGCGGCTTGAGCGAAGCCGACGCGACGGCGATGATCGTCAACGGCTTCTTCGACTTCTTCGTCAAGGAACTCCCGATGGAGTACGCCGTCGAACTCAATCGTCTCGTCAAGATGGAGATGGAAGGCGCGGTCGGCTAACGCCGCCGCTCCCTCACCGCGCCCGTCGCCGTCGGGCGCTCGGTCGAAATTGAAACGAGCGCGTCGACCGGCTAATTTTGCGTCGGACCGACTATGGAAAGAGCGTTGCCACGGCAGCGCTCTTTTCGTCGGCAACGCGTAGGTCGGCGAGCGCATTCTCTCATCCGGAGCGCGTTGTGGGCCGCCCACGCTAGCGCCAAGTGGGCCGCGCACGCTAACGCCAAGCGGGCCGAGCACGTTCGCCGGCAGCGGACGCGGACATGCCGCACGTTGCGTCGCCGCGGGCGCGGGCGACGCGCCGACGCGACCGCGGGTTCGAAACCGCGCGGTAACGAATCTTCAACCTCGAGGTGCCAGCCTGTGACGAGTGATATGCAAGCCGAATACGCGATCCGCCCCATCTCCGCTCGCGAGTATCACCGCATGGGCGAACTCGGCATCATCGGACCGGAAGAGCGCGTCGAGTTGCTCGAAGGCGAACTGATCGCGATGCCGCCGATCGGTCCCGATCACGCGTTCTCCGTTCGCGAACTCTGCGAGATCTTCGTGACGAGGTTTGCCGGCCGCGCCATCGTCGACGTGCAGAACCCGGTCGCGCTCGACGCGTACTCCGAACCCGAGCCCGACGTCGTGCTGTTGGCGCCGCGTGCGGATCGCTATCGCGCCGAAATCCCGCAACCGAGCGACGTGTTGCTCGTCGTCGAGGTCGCGAATTCGTCGTGGCGCTACGACCGCGGACGCAAACTCCGTGCGTACGCCCGCACCGGCATCGCCGAAGTGTGGATCGTGCATCTCGCGACGTCGTGCGTGGTCGCGTTCCGCGATCCGGCGGGCGACGCGTACGGGTACGAGCGCTCGTACGCACGCGGCGAAGCGCCGGCCCCGTTCGCCTTCCCGAACGATCCGATCGCGGTCGATTCGCTGTTGCCGTAACGCCGCCCGGGAGCGAGCGACGCGGGCCGCGCGATCGATTCGCGGCGGCGCGCCCCGGTCGCACGCGTGACGGTCGACGCGCGACGGATCGCGAATCTCGCGGGATGGCTTCATCGGATCATCCGCTCGCGCGACACGACGACATCGCCCCCGGCACGACGCTCCGCGTCGAGCGCGACGGCGACGCGATCCTCCTGTGCAACGTCGAGGGGACCATCTACGCGGTCGAGGACGTGTGCTCGCACGACGGCGGCGAACTCGACCAAGGCGAACTCGACGGATGCCGGATCGAATGCCCCCGACACGGCGCGTACTTCGACGTGACGACCGGAGCCGCGCTCACGCTACCGGCGATCGTTCCGATCCGCACGTTCCCCGTCGCCGTTCGCGACGGAGCCATCTTTATCGAGGGGTGAATCGTCCCATGAGGGGGCGTCACGTTCGGCCGATGTGCTTTGTAAGGCGGATGCCGATACTTTCGTAACATGACGAAGTTGTTGATGTGCCCGCCCGAGTACTTCGGCGTCTCGTACGACATCAATCCGTGGATGACGCAGAACATCGGTCGGGCCATGCCCGATGCGGTTCGCCAATGGGATCGCCTCGTCGAAACGCTCGCCTGCGCGGGCGACGTCGACATCCAACTCGTCCCGCCCCAACCCGACGTCCCCGATCTCGTGTTTACCGCGAACGCCGCGCTCGTGAGCAACGGGCTCGCGATCGTGAGCTCGTTCCGCCACCCCGAGCGCCGACGCGAACAGGCGACCTATCGCGCCGCGCTCGCCAAGGCGGGGCTCGCGACGTCGTTCCTCCCCTCGACGTTCTTCGAGGGTGCCGGCGACGCGCTCTTCGATCGCCGCCGACCGTTGCTCTACTCCGGATTCGGGTGGCGGAGCGAACGGGCCGCGTCGACGCAGATCGAGGAGACGCTCGGCGTCCGGACGCTCCCGCTCCTCCTCGTCGACGACCGCTTCTATCACCTCGACACCTGCCTGTGTCCGCTCGCGACCGGACACGTCCTCGTCTACATGGACGCGTTCTCGCCCCAGGCGCAAACGATGTTGCGACGGGCCGTCGAACCCGAATATCTCATCGAGGTCTCGCTCCGCGACGCGACGGCCTTCGCCTGCAACGCGGTCGAGATCGACAACGCGCTCGTGATGCACGACGCGTCGCCGGAGCTCCGCGAACGCCTCAACGCGATCGGCTACCGGATCTTCGCGACCGACCTCTCCGAATTCCACAAGGCGGGCGGATCCGCGAAGTGCCTCACGCTCAAGCTCGACGACGGACCGGTCTGCGCGGACGTCGCCGCCTAGGACCGATCGACCCCCGACCGGTGCGGGGCTCGGCCACCGTCGCATCGACGCCCCGTGGGACGGTCCGATGCGAAATTGACAGGCCCGGGCCGCGTAGGATACACTACCTCGGTTATGTACGCGATCATCGAGGCGGACGGGAAGCAGTACCGCGTGAGTGAAGGCGACACGATTCGCTGCGATTCCGTCGACGTCGAAGTCGGTGCCGAGATCGCGTTCGATCGGGTCGTACTGGCCGGTTCCGGCTCGTCCGAAGTGACCGTCGGCTACCCGCTCGTCGCGGGCGCGACGGTCCGCGGGACGGTCCTGCGTCAGTCGAAAGACAAGAAGATCCTCGTCTTCAAGTACAAGCCGAAGAAGCGCGTCCGCAAACTCGTCGGACACCGCCAACGGTTCGCGGAAGTCCGGATCGACAAGATCGAATTGCCCGCGTAGGGCGCCATGGTCGAGGTTCGTATCCGCAAAGACAGCCGCGAGCGGCTGTCTTCGTTTTTTGCCACCGGCCACGCGGGTTGGGCCGACAGCGGCTCGGACGTCGTGTGCGCCGCCGTGTCGACCGTGCTCCAAGTCGCGTGGCTCGGGTTGAGCGAGGTCGCGAAGATCGAGATCGACACGTCGCGCGAGGCGGGTCGCCTCACGCTCGCGTGGCGGCCGGGCGACCGCGGGAACGAAACGGTGTGCGCGATCGTGCAGACCGCCGCCCTTTCGGTCGAACGGATCGCCGCGCAATACCCCGACAACGTTCGCGTCGTCTACGAACGCGACGACGCCTAAATCGCGGTGCGCGGGGGTTTTTCGACGACCCGCTAGCGAAGGATTCGAGCATGAGCGACATCTTCAAACCGATCTCCGACGATCGCACGCGGACCGCGTCCGGCTCTGACGCGTCGGCGCACGTTTCCGGCGCGAGCCATCCGGCGGGCGACGACGCGAGCGCGGGTTCGGGCGAGGCCGGAAAAGCCGTGCTCGCGGGCGTGCTCGGCGGATTCGCGTCCGCGATCGGCTACATCGTCTACACGCGCCTTCCCGACGAACAGAAAGAGCGCCTCAACGGTCAGGTGCGCACGCTCGTCGAGTCGCGCGTCAACGAACTGCGCACGCGCTTCAACGTGTGACCTCCGCGCCCGCGCGCGGCGATCTTCGCGACGAGCCCCGCAGCCGATGCGGGGCTTTCTCGCGTCGCCCGCACGCGCGCGGATCGGACGCGAATGGTCGCGGTTACGGCTCGGGCGAGACGTTGGGCTCGCGGGCGTGCGCGGCGTCCGTCGCATCTTCGGGTCGGGCCTCGCGCGCGGCGGCCTCGCGCATACGATCGGCGCGCGCGAGCTCGCGTTCGTCGTGATCGTCCGCCGCGCGTTCCATCTCGCGGATGAACGACTGCGACGTCGACTGAACGTCGCGCACGACGCGACCGGCCTGACGCGCGACCTTCGGGAGTTGGTCGGGGCCGAAAAACAGCAGCGCCGCGGCGCCGAGGATCAGCATGTCAGCGGGCGAGAGCAAAGGACTCCTTCTCTCCGCCGGATAACAGACCGCTCCCGCCCTGACGGCGGATGACGAATTTGCGATGAGGACGGACTTCGGTCGCTTGAAGATCATCTATACGCGCGGGAACCGCACCGAAACGCTCGCGTCGATCGCGACGCTGCGCAAGATCCTGAGTCGGTTCGTCCGCCATCGGGTCTTCTATGAGGTTTCCTCGCGAAATAAGCGCGGTCACGAGTTCTTCTCCACGAAGAATACGTTCGTCGTCGGTTCGATCGAAGTCGTCAACCGCGACTACCTCACCATTACCATCTTCGACGCTCACAACTCCTCGCACAGCATCGAGATTCTCAATCCGTCGGCACTTCGCATCTACGACGAAACGATGGGCAAGGGCTTCGCCGTTTCGTTTTTGAGCGAGGCGCCGGGCGACGTGGAATCGCGCTGTTACTTGCGCGACGAAGGCGACGAGTCCGACGGCGTGTTCGACCGTTCCGAACTCGAGAAGATCACGCTCCCGCAGTTGTTCGAATATCTCGACGAGATCACGCACGTTCGGGGCGTTTCCGTGCCTCGAGCCGATCCGCCGTTCGCAGCGCCCTGACGGCCTCGGCGCGTTTTCCGAGCGCGCGGAGCGCGAGACCGATGCCGCGTTCCGCGGCCGCGCACGTCGGATCGCAGGCCGCCGCCGCGCGAAAGTAATCGAGCGCGTCGAGCGTCGCGTCCTCTTCGAGCAACAGGTTGCCGAGGTTCGCGAGGGCGGGCGCGTGGCGCTCGTCGTCGACGAGCGCCGTCGCGAAGGCCGCGCGCGACGTACGCGGTGCCGAGTTTGTTGCGCGAACGCGCGCGTTCGCTCGCCGTCGTCGCGAGGGCGAGCGACGCCTCGAACGCCCGCACGGCGTCGTCCGGCCGACCCGCTGCCAGCGCCGCGAGTCCGCGCGCGAACGCCGTGGGCTTCTCGCGGCGTAACCCGGCGAACCGCGCGATCGCGTCGAACATCGTAGGCGGATGGTACGAGTCGACGTCGTCACGCTCTTTCCCGAGCTCTTCGCGCCCGCGATCGGTCTCTCGATCCTCGGCCGCGCGCAGGAGCGCGGCGCCGTCGAGATCGCGCTCCACCACGTGCTCGACGCGCTCGACGGCGCCGAGCGCGCCGACGACCGCCCCTTCGGCGGCGGCCCGGGGATGGTGCTGCGGATCGAGCCGCTCGCGCGCGTCCTCGACGCGATCCTCGCGACCGCCCCGTCGGACGAGCGGCGGGCGATCGTCGTCACGTCGGCCGCCGGCCGGCCCTTCCGCCAGGCCGACGCCGCGCGCTTCGCCGCGCTCGACCGACTCGTGCTCGTCTGCGGTCACTACGAGGGCGTCGACGAGCGGATCGCGGCGCTCTACGGCGCCGAGGAACTCTCGCTCGGCGATTTCGTGTTGACGGGCGGGGAGATCCCGGCCCTGGCCTTCCTCGACGCCACGTGTCGCCTCGCGGCCGGGGCGATCAATCCCGAGTCGCTCGTCGCCGAGTCGTTCACGAACGGCGTTCTCGACGCGCCCGCCTACACGCGCCCCGCGACGTTTCGCGGCCTCGACGTTCCGGACGTCCTCCTCTCGGGCGATCATGCGAAGATCGCGGCGTGGCGGCGCGAGCAGTCGCGCTCGCGGACCCGCGCCCGGCGCCCGGACCTCCCCGAAAGCGAATTCTAACCCGGCTTTCGGTTTGCGCCTCCGTCGCCCGCATGATACAATCGCGGGGTTGTCCGGACGCCGGAACCACGGTTTGCGAAGGAAGCCATGAACGTCATCGATCTGCTCGAACAAGAACAGCTCAAATCCGGCGTGCCGGAATTCAGACCGGGCGATACCGTCAAGGTCTATTCGAAGGTCGTCGAGGGCGGCAAAGAGCGGACCCAGATGTTCGAAGGCGTCGTGACCGTCCGTCGCGGCGGTCAGATCGGCGAGACGATCACCGTCCGTCGCATCTCCCACGGCGTCGGCGTCGACAAATCGTTCCTCCTGCACAGCCCCCGCGTCGAGAAGATCGAAGTGAGCAAGCGCGGCATCGTCCGTCGCAGCCGCCTCTATTATCTCTCGGACAAGATCGGTAAGGCCGCGCGAATCAAAGAGAAAAAAGCGGTTCGCGCGTAGCCGTGACCCCGCTCGAGCTCTTCGGCCTCATCTGCGTCCTCGCGATCGTCCGGTTCGCGATGTCGTTCCGGCCGAGTGGGGCCGGCGTGCTCGCGACGGCTTCGGGCGACGCGTCGGTCGCGCCGCGGACGACGGAACCTTCGTCGCTGTCCGCCGTCGTCAAGGAATACCTCGACGCGTTCATCGTGGCGGGGCTCGTCGCGCTCTTCCTCATCACGTTCGTCGTGCGGACGTTCTTCATTCCGTCGGGCTCGATGGAGCCGACGTTGCAGATCCACGACGTGTTGCTCGTCAACGAGTTCGAGTATCACCTCACCAAACCGCACGACGAGGACATCGTCGTGTTTCCGCCGCCGATCGCGACCCCGAACGATTTCATCAAGCGCTTGATGGGAAGTCCGGGCGAGACGTTCCGCATCAAGGCCGGCACGGTCTACCGTAACGGGAAGGCGCTCGTCGAACCGTACACCGCGCAGAAGCCCGCCTACGATCTCGAGATCAAGAACTACAACATCTACGTCGACGGCGTGCCGCTCGATCCCGGCATGGCGAACATCCCGCCGAAGAGCGTGTGGACCTCGCCCGACACGATCCCGCCCGGCTGTTACTTCATGATGGGCGACAACCGTAATAATTCCGAGGACTCGCACATCTGGGGTTTCGCGCAACTCGGCGGCACGTTCGCGACGGGTCCCGAAGCCGGCAAGAAAGCGGGTTTCACGGGTCACGCGTTCCTGCTCTTCTGGCCGCCGAACCGCATCGGGATCCTCCACTAACGACCTCCGCACGCCGTGGGGGACGGGAGACGTCCGCGGCTTCGCGAACGACGCCAGCGTGCAATCGCCATTGCGTTTGCGTTGGGCGGCGAATCTCGCGTGGCAGATCGCGGCGCTCGTAGCGATCGCCCTCGCCGTCGCGGCGCTCCGCCCGGGCGAGGTGAGCGGCGTGTCGATGGAGCCGCTCATCGCCTCGGACGAACTCGTGTTCATCAACGCGATCGCGTACCGCTTCGGCGCGCCCGCGCGCGGCGAGATCGTCGCGTTCCGACACGACGGCGCGACGCGCGAGACGTACATCAAACGCGTGATCGGGATCGCGGGCGATCGGATCGCGATCGATCGCGGAACGGTCGTGCTCGACGGGAAACGGCTCGACGAACCGTACGTACGCTTTCGCGACGGACGGAGCTTTCCCGAGGTCGTCGTGCCGCCCGGCAAGCTCTACGTGCTCGGCGACAATCGCGCGCGGAGCGAGGATTCGCGCGCGTGGGGATTCGTCTCGCTCGACGCCGTCGCGGGTCGCGCGAGCTTCGGCGTGTGGCCGCTCGCGCGCGTGGGGCGCCTGCGGTGACGCGTGCGGTCGCCGACGAAGCGACGATCCAGTGGTATCCCGGCCACATGGTGCGCGCGATGCGTCGCATCGCCGAAGACATCCGCGCGATCGACGTCGTCATCGAGATCGCCGACGGCCGCGTGCCGCACTCGGGAACGAATCCCGCGCTCGCGCGGATCGCGGGGAATCGGCCGCGCGCGCTCGTGCTCTCGCGCGCGCATCTCGCCGACCCGCGCGAGACGGACGCGTGGCTCGCGTATTATCGCGCCGAGGGTCGCACGGCGTTCGCGATCGACGCGAAGGATCGCGCGGGGGTCGCGCGTCTGCGCGACGGCTTGGCCGAACTCGCGGGGACGCGCAAGACGGCGCGCGCGATCGTCATCGGCATCCCCAACGCCGGCAAGTCGACCGCGATCAACGCGATCGTCGGGCGCTCGGTCGCGCGCGCGGAAGAACGTGCGGGCGTCACGCGCGCGCGCCAATGGTTCCGCCTCGGCGCGCTCGAGATCATGGACACGGCCGGAATCTTGGTTCCGAAGATCGAGACGAACGAGCAACAGTGGAAGCTCGCGATGGTCGGGGCCGTACCGCGCGCACGCTTCGATGCCGAGGACGTCGTGACGCGCTTCCACCGCTACGCCGCGAGCGTTGGGACTTTCGGCGACATCCCCGATTTGGTAACGTTCGCGCAATCGCGCGGATTCATCCGCCGTGGTACCGTACTCGACACGCACAATGCCGCCTGGGCGTATCTCAAAGACTGGAACGAAGGACGGTTCGGACGGATGACCCTCGAAAGCGCGCCGCCGCGATGATCGCGACCGAATCGTCCGCCGCGCGCGGACGTCGGCTCGCGCGCGAACGCGAACGGCGACGGCTCGTACGCCTCCATCGCTACGAACGCGACGCGCACGCGAGCGGTCACGAACTCGTCGGCGGGATCGACGAGGTCGGTCGGGGACCGCTCGCCGGACCCGTCGTCGCCGCATGCGTCGTGACGGCGACGCCGATCATGCTCCACGGACTCGACGACTCCAAACGCGTTCCGGCCGAGCGCCGCGTGGCGCTCGCCGAACAGATCCGCGAACGCTGCGTCGGCTGGTCGATCGGGCTCGCGTCGGTCGCGGAGATCGACCGCCTCAACATCTACTGGGCGAGCGTGCTCGCGATGGAACGCGCGATCGCGAACCTCTCGGTTCCACCGGGCTTCCTCCTCACCGACGCCGTGCGGATCGCCTCGTTTTCCGGTCCGCAACTCCCGGTCGTCAAGGGCGACGCGAAGTGCGCGACCGTCGCGGCGGCATCGATCATCGCGAAGGTCCACCGCGACGCGTTGCTCGTCGAACTCGATCGGCACCACCCGCAGTACGGTTTCGCGATCCACAAGGGCTACGCGACGCCGCAACACATCGCGGCGCTCGACGAGCACGGCCCGTGCGAACACCATCGGCGCGGCTTCCGACGGGTCAGGGACGCGCGGATCCCGCTGTTCGCGGAACGCTGAGCGACGCCGGCGCCTTCGGCCGCGCGAGCGAGACGCGCGCGGCCGAACATCTCGACGCGCTCGGCTATCGCGTGCTCGCGCGGAATCTTCGCGGTCCGAGCGGCGAGATCGACATCGTCGCGCTCGACGGTGCGACGCTCGTCTTCGTCGAGGTCAAAGCCAGGCGGAGCGGCCGATTCGGACCGACGCTCGGAGCCGTCGACGCGCGCAAACGCAAGCGTCTCCGCGCCGCCGCGGCCGACTATCTCCAATTCGTCGCGGCCGCGCGTCGCGTCCGATTCGACGTCGTGACGATCGACGCCGAACGCGTCGTCGTCCATCGCGGCGCCTTCGCCTGATCGCGCGTCGGCGTCGTCTCGCAGGATTTCGCGTCCGCGCTCGGGGACGCTCCGAGACGCCGTGATCGTATGTATGAACCGTGGCCGCTAGCGTCGCCGGGAGCGCCGCCGAGGAGCCCTCGCTTCGGCGTTCGGTCACGCCGTGGGGTTCGTTTTCCTGGGGCTACTCCGACGTCGGAGCCGACATCTTCGTCGGGCTCGGCCTCGTCCTCGGCGCGGCCGCCGGTGCGTCGAACGTCGCGTTTTTGTTCGCCGGGATCGTGTACGTCTGTATCGGTCTCGCGTACACGGAACTCGCGGCCGCGTATCCCGTCGCGGGCGGCGGGCAGTACTTCGTCTTTCGCGGACTCGGCGACATCTTCGGATTCATCGCCGGATGGGCGGTGTTGCTCGATTTCACGATCGATATCGTGCTCTTCGCCTGGAGTTGCATCGACTATCTGAGCAAGCTCGTCCCCGTGCTCGGCTTCACGACGCATCCGTGGGTCCACTTCCTCACGGTCTTCGGCATCATCGTCGGGCTCGCGATGCTCAACGTGATCGGCGTGCGCGAATCGAGCGCGTTCAACGAACTCGTGAGCGGTCTCGACGTCGTGAGCGAGACCTCGATCCTCTTCTTCGGTTTTCTCTTCGCGTTCGATCCGCAATTACTGATCCATACGATGCGGGTCGCGTGGCCGTCGCCGTTCGCGCTGATGAACGGCGTGTCGCTCGCGATCATCTCGTTCGTCGGTCTCGAATCGATCTCGCAGGCGGCGCAAGAGACGCAGCGCCCGGCCTCGGTCATCCCGCGGACGTCGATCAGCCTGATCCTCACGATCCTGATCTTCGCGCTCTCGTACTCCAATCTCGCGCTCGGCATGACCCCGTGGCACGCGCTCCCACCCGACGCGGCGGGTCATCCCCAACAGCTCTGGCACTATCTCGGCAACGTCGACAACAACGGCGCCGCGGTCGCCGTGCTCGCGGCGAACGTGCCGTACTTCGGCGCGCTCGCCGCGCTCTACGTGCCGGTCCTCGGCGCGATCCTACTGCTGATCTCGAGCAACTCGGGCGTGTTCGGGAGTTCGCGCATCGCGTACGCGATGAGCGGGACGCAACTCCTGCCGAGCTTCTTCCAAAAGGTCCATCCGAAATTCCGGACGCCCGCCGTCTCGATCGCGGTCTTCTGCGGCGTCGGCATCCTCGAACTCGTTTTCGCCTCGCTCCCGAGCCTCTGGCCCGAGTTGCGCGGCATCTACTCGCGGCTCTTCCGCGGCGAGGACGGCATCACGTTCCTCGGCGATCTCTACGCGTTCGGCGCGGCGGCGAGTTATTCGTTCGTCTTCATCGCGCTCATCGCGCTTCGCCTGAACGATTCCCAGAGTCCGCGGAAGTTCAAGATGCCGTTCAACGTTCCGTTCACGTATAAGGGGAATCGCGTCGAGTTTCCGATCGTCGCGGTCGTCGGCTTCGCCGGCATCGTGTCGATCCTCGTCTTCACGATGATCACGCACGCGATCGGACGCGTCGCCGGCCCCGCGTGGATCATCCTCGGGATCTTCGGCTACATGGCGTACCGCAAACGGCGCGGTCTCCCGGTCCTCAAATCGCAACCGCACAATTGGCGCAAGGCGCAGATCAACATCCTACAGGAAGCGGGCGAACTCGAACTCATGGACGAGTATCTCGCGAACGTGAAGCGGATGGACGAACGTCGCGCCGGGAGCGCGACGTGAGACGGTTCGTACGCAGCGACGCCTACGCGCGCGCGCGTCTCGTGAGCGCCGCGTTCTTCATCGTCTGCGGAGCGATCGTGTTCGTGCGGACGCTCGCGGTCGCGGGGCTCTCGCTTTCGGCGATGCCGGGGACCGTGCTCGGTGCGGCGATGGTGGGTCTGGGAGCGTTGCGCGTCCGCGACTATCTCGCGCGGCGGCGCGCCTGATGGCGGCGATCGAGGTCCATCTCGTCGGCGTGATCCTCGCGCTCTCCGTCCTCGCGGCGATCTCGGCGACGCTCTATTGGATGCTCCATCCGCCGTCGACGAAGGCCGACGAGATGGCGAGTCACACCGAGCGCGCGGTCGACGAGATGATCGGCTCGGTCATCGTGATCTTCTCGCAGGAGATCCATTCGGAACACATGATGTCGATGGCCGTGCGCGTGTCGCGACGCGCTCGCGCGCGTTTGCTCGCGGCGTACGTGGTGGAAGTGCCGCACACCCTCCCGCTCGATGCCGAGATGGAACGCGAACATCGCGACGCGCTCGGCGTCTTGCAGATCGCGGAATCGATCGCGCGCAAGAACAACGTGGAGATCAAAACCGAAGTCGTGCGCAGTCGGCAGGTCGCCGCGGGCGTCTTGGAACTCGCGAAGCGCGCCGACGCGCACCTCATCGTCCTCGGCGCCTACCGCGAGGGCAAGTACACGGGCGCGCCGCTCGGACGCGCGATCGAGATCGTCGCGGCGCAAGCCACGTGCGACGTACTCGTCGGCGTGCAGGGAAATCGCGGTAGCGTCTTCACGACGCCGCCGCGCGACCCGCACGCGATCGCCGCCGCGGCGCCGGATACGTTCTGAGGCGCTTCCGTAACGCTTCGCGCGATGCGCGACGTCGTCGGTCGCGCCGTTCCGAACGGTAGCGCATCCTCGAAAATTACGTGTGAATCGCCCTCATCCGATAGGCGGATGAACGTTGCATTACTACATAAGTCGTGTAATAGTAGAAAAATTCCGTCGGTGGATCGCTTTGGCGAGCCGAGGGTTGGATCACGACGTTCTGGAGGTACACCGTTTGCCACAGCTTCGATCGGCGCTCGTTTCGATCGGCTTTTTTGCCGCTCTGACCGGCGTCGCGTTCGCACAAGAATCACCCGCCCCCGCCATGTCGCCGGGGACGATGGCGTCACCCGCGCCCGAGATGTCGCCGGGCACGATGGCGTCGCCGGCGCCCGCGATGTCGCCCGGCAGCATGGCGTCGCCCGGTTCCATGGGCACGCCCGGACCCGCCGGGACGCCGGCGAGCGAAAACGCTCCCGTCCAATCGCCGAAATCCGGACCGCCGGAAAAGGCCGGCCCCGCCAATCCGCTCGCCGGACACCTGCCCATCATCGATCTCATTCCGGAGACCGATTGGTCGAACATCGACGGCGCGCACGGCGTGACCACGCCGGGAGCCGTGCTTCCCGGCAACGTGAGCGGATCGTTCAACTTCAGCGGAACGTTCACGCTCCCGATCTACGCCGGCATCTCGGCCTCGTACGACCGCGTGGCGGGCGGCTTCCTCGACGCGACGTACGGTAAGATCGCGGTCGGCGGCAAATCGCTCGAAGTCGGCACGCACAAGCGGCACATGGACGTGTTCCGTCTCGACGTACCGATCGCCAAGACCGGCATCGGCTTCGAAGCCGCGATCCTCAATCACGCCTACGAATCCGCGACGTTCAACGCTCCCGACTCCGGGCAATCCGCCGCGGGCCGGGACGGCTACTTCTGGCATGCGGCGTACGTCCAGCTCGCATATTCGACGCCGAAGATCAAGGCGCTCAACGGCACGAGCTTCCTGTTCGCGGAACGCGGATTGACGGCGAATCACGCCCCGAGCGCGCTCGATATCGCCGCGGACCCCACGGAACAGAAACAATATCGCCAATACGCGACCGCGCAGATCGTTTCTGCGACGGTCCCGATGAACCCGAAGTTCTACGTTACCGGAACGTTATATAACGGCGCGTACGACTTCTACGACCAGTTTCCGTTCCCGCTGCGCTACAACGCCGTGAACGCCACGGCGAACTTCGCGCTCCTGCCCCAGACGACGCTCATCGCCGGATGGTGGGACGTCTGGAACGAACACACCGGCGCTCAGGGCTCGGTGTTCGCGTTCCCCAACTCCGTGCACTTCGCGCAGTTCTATACGGCGCTCGACGTCCACCTCGATCTCAACAAGTTCCTCCACTAACCTTCGCGCATCGCCGCGAACGAAACGGGCGCGTCCGACGAGGGCGCGCCCGTTCGTCGTTTTCGGTGACGGAGTAGGACGCCGAACGCAGAACACGTGCGGCGCGCGACACACGAACATCATCGTCCAAAAGGAGTATTCATGAGCGGCGAAGCGAACGCGACGGCGACGATCGAGGCCCTACAACGCGAAGGCCGTACGTTTCCGCCGCCGCCCGAATTCGCCGCGAGCGCGATCGCGAAGGCGTCGATCTATGCCGAGGCCGACGCGGACTATCTCGCGTTCTGGAAATCGTGGGCCGATAAGCTCGAATGGATGACGCCGTACGAGCGCGTCCTGGAATGGAACGAGCCCTTCGCGAAATGGTTCGACGGCGGCAAACTCAACGCGTCGGTCAACGCGCTCGATCGGCACGTGCGCGCCGGACTCGCCGATCGCGTGGCCTATTACTACGAAGGCGAGCCGGGCGATCGCCGCTCGATCACGTACGGCGATCTGCTGCGCGACGTCTGCCGCTTCGCGAACGGTCTGCGGAAACTCGGCATAAAGAAAGGCGATCGCGTCGCGATCTACATGCCGATGGTTCCGGAACTTCCCGTCGCCATGCTCGCGTGCGCGCGCGTCGGCGCCGCGCACAGCGTCATCTTCGGCGGCTTCTCGCCCGACAGCATCGTCGACCGCGTGAACGATGCGAAATGCGTCGCGCTCGTCACGACCGATCAAGGCTGGCGGCGCGGGAACAAGGTTCCGCTCAAGGCGAACTGCGACGTCGCGATGGAGCAGACGCCGTCGATCGAGCATTGCATCGTGTCGAAGCGCGTCGGCGATCCCGTCGAGATGCGTGCCGGTCGCGACGTATGGTGGGACGATCTCGTCGCGGACGTACCCGACACGTGCGAACCCGAGCCGATGGATGCGGAAGACCTCCTCTTCTTACTCTATACGAGCGGCACGACGGCGAAACCCAAGGGCATCATGCACACGACCGCGGGCTACCTCACGGGCGTGACCGCGACGCACAAACTCGTTTTCGATCTCAAGGACGACGACGTGTTCTGGTGCGCGGCCGACATCGGTTGGGTGACCGGACATTCGTACATCGTCTACGCGGCGCTCTGCAACGGCGCGACGAGCATCCTCTACGAAGGCACGCCGGATTTTCCCGACAAGGACCGGATCTGGGCGATCGCCGAGCGTTACAAAGCGACGATCCTCTATCTCGCGCCGACGGCGATCCGCACGTTCATGAAATGGGGCGTCGCGCATCTCGAAAAGCACGATCTCTCATCGCTGCGATTGCTCGGGAGCGTCGGCGAACCGATCAATCCCGAAGCCTGGATCTGGTATCACCAGAACGTCGGCGGCGGTCGGTGCCCGATCGTCGACACGTGGTGGCAGACCGAAACGGGCGCGATCATGATCTCGCCCCTGCCGGGCGTGACGACGCTCAAGCCCGGAAGCGCGACGAAACCGTTTCCCGGGATCTACGCCGACATCGTCGACGAGGCGGGCGAGAGCGTCCCGCTCGGCGGCGGCGGATACATCGTGTTGCGCAAGCCGTGGCCCTCGATGCTCCGCGGAATCTACGGTCAGCCGGAGCGCTTCAAAGAGACGTATTGGTCGAAATTCGAGCACCTCTACCTCGCGGGCGACGGATGCAACCGCGATACCGACGGCGATTATTGGTTCATGGGGCGTATCGACGACGTGATGAACGTCAGCGGGCACCGCATCTCCACGACCGAGGTCGAGAGCGCGCTCGTCGACCATCACAAGGTCGCGGAAGCCGCCGTCGTCGGTCGCGCCGACGACACGACGGGTCAGGCCATCTGCTGTTTCGTCTCGCTCCGCGACGGCGATCCGGGCTCGCCCGAACTCGCGGACGAACTCCGGAACCACGTCGGATCGAAGCTCGGTAAGTTCACGACGCCGAAATACCTGACGTTCACGCCCGAACTCCCGAAAACGCGGAGCGGAAAGATCATGCGCCGCCTGCTCCGCGATATCGCCGAGGGCCGCATGCTCGGCGACACGACGACGCTCGCGGACTCGAGCATCGTCGCGGAACTCCAAGCTCGCGCGAAGAGCGACGCCTCGAAGGAGGACTGACGCGCCTCCGGAGCCCCGGCTTATCCACAAAATTACCCACTCGTCCTGTGCAAGCTGTGGATTGTGCGTCGCGCGCCGCGGACGATTTCCTAGCGGGTCGCCGAGAAAGCCGCGCCTCGCGAACCCGTCCGTTCGGGCCCGATCGCAAACGACGCGGGTCTCGGCGATCCGCTAATGGCCGACGACGACCGCGGTCCCGTCGTGCAGGCTATCGGGCCGCGACGCCACGACGTCGGCCCCTTCGTGGAGCTTCGGACTCTCGACCTCGAAATACGTATCGTTCTGGAGCCCGAGCCGGACCGGAACGTTCTCGGCCGTGAGGCTCGGCGACGCGGAGGGAGCGGGGGAGGGCGACGGCGAGGCGTCCCCGCCCTGCGGGCCGTCGCGCACGAGGAACAGGTTCGCCTTGTCGCCCTGCACCTGCACGGCGCCGCGCGGCGCGAGGAGGACGTCGCGATGGAGCGCTTTCGTGATCCGCACCGTCACGAGCATGCCGCCGCGTAACCGATCGTCCGGGTTGCGGACGACGAGCCGTGCCCGATAGAGCAACGAACCCGTCGTCGGAACGACGTTGAGACTCTTGACGGCGGCGTTGTAGCGACGCGACGGCTCGTCGCCCGTCGCGAAGGTGACGAGCGCGCCCGGTTGCGTGTAGCGCAGATCGTCCTGTTTCACGTTGAAGTCGACGTAGATGGGATCGACCTGCGAGATCACGAACAGCGGCGCGCTCGGCCCCGCGTACGCTCCCGGATCGAGGAGCCGCTGGGTCACGACGCCGTCGAACGGCGATTCGAGCGTCGTCTGCCCGATCTGGGTTTGCGTGAGCGCGACCTGACCGGACGCCTGCGTGACGGCACCACGGTTCTCCACGATCACCTGACCCTGTAAGGGCGTGTTGAGGCGGTTACGGTCGGCCTGCGCGAGCGCGGACCGCGCCTGCGAGATCTTCTCGAGATCCTGGCGGAGCGTCGACTGCGCGCGGACGTACGTGGAGCGCGCCGATTCGAACGCCGTCCGCGAGACGAAGCCCTGATGGAACAGTTGGACGTTGCCGTCGTAGGCGATCCGCGCGTTGCGGACCGCGGCGCGATCGCCGCTCACTTGTTGGCGCGCCTGGGTGAGCGACTGTTGCGCCTGTTCGAACGCCGAGCGATATTGCTGGTTCGTGATCGGTAACTGGATCCTCGACTGATCGAGCTTCGCTTGCGCTTGAACCGAACTGCCTTCTTGTTCTTGGAGCTGCGCGCGCAGGGGCGAGTCGTCGATCTTCGCGAGCACCTCGCCCGCGGAAACGCGATCGCCCTCGTTCGCGAACTCGCGCACGATCGTTCCGGCCTGCTGGGTCGCGAGGCTCGACTGCAGGTACGGCGTGATCTGCCCGTCGAGCGTGTCGTAGTTCGCGATCGTTCCGCGCGTGATCTTCGCGGTCGTCACCGAGACGGGCGGGGGCGCCGGTTTTTGCGGTTGGCCGCCGCATCCGGTCAGGGTTGCGGCGACGAGAGCGACGAGCGCGCGGGACGAGAGCGGGCGGGAACGTGATGTCACGATGCGTCTTTCGGCTTGTCGTGGCTGTGATCGAAGATCGCCACGATCAGGTAGAGTGCGGGAACGATGACGAGGTTGAGGATCGTCGAGACGAGCATGCCGCCGAAGACGGCCGTGCCGAGCGAGTGCCGGCTCGCGGCACCGGCGCCGCTCGCGAAGACGAGCGGCACGATGCCGAGGATGAACGCGAACGAGGTCATGAGGATCGGGCGCAAGCGCGTTTCGGCCGCGCGCGTGACGGCCTCCACGGCCGACATCCCCTGTTCGCGAAGCTGGTTCGCGAACTCGACGATGAGGATCGCGTTCTTACTCGCGAGCCCGATGAGCAGGACGTATCCGACCTGCGCGTAGACGTCGCTCGAGATCCCGCGCAAGCGCAGGCCGACGATCGCGCCCAAGATCGCGACCGGCGTCGCGAGCAAGATGATGAGCGGCTCGGTCAGGCTCTCGTACTGCGCGGCGAGCACGAAGAACACGAAGAGCAATCCGAGTCCGAACAGGATCGCGGACGCCCCGCCGCCTTGGATCTGCTCGAGCGAGATACCCGACCACTCGTGCGTATAGTTATTGGGAAGGTCGTTCGAGAGCGTCTGCATCTCGCCGAGCGAATCGCCGCTGCCTTTTCCGGCCGGCGTCTGTCCCGTGATCTCGATGTCGCGGAAGAGATTGTAGTGCGTGACGATCGGCGGGCTCGTGTCGAACGATTCCGAGAGAAAGTCCGTCACGGGCGACGTCTGTCCCGTCGACGACGTCACGTAGATCTTTTGGAGATCGGCGAACCGCGCGCGGGCCTCGGGCTGCCCCTGGATGTAGACGTGGTAGACGCGATTGTTATAGGTGAAGTCGTTGACGTATTCGGATCCGATGACGGTCTGCAAGGCGTTGAACACGTCGCCGACGTTCACGCCCGCGCTCTCGGCCTTGGCCCGATCGACCGTGATGACGTCGTGCGGCGCCGTCGCGCTGAACGTCGTATTCGCGATCGTCACCTCGCCCGACGTATTGGCCTGACCGATGAGTTTCTGCGCTTCCGTGAAGAGCGGCTGGTAGCTCCCGTTGGCCGGATCTTCGAGTTCGTATTGGAAGCCGCCGACCGACCCGATGCCCTGCACCGCCGGCGGATTGAGCGCGAAGATCTGCGTCGAGGGGATCTTCGCGAGTTGGGGTCGCAACGCCGCGATCATCGCGGAGGCCTGTTCGTCCGGCGCCTTGCGCTCGCCCCACGGTGCGAGCCGCACGACGATGAAGCCCACGTTCGTCCCGTTCCCCGAACCGCCGAGACCGCGACCGCTCACGTTGAAGACGATCTGCACGCCGTGGAGTTTGTTGACGAGTGCGGCCACCTTTCTGCCGATGACCTGCTCCTGCGCGAGCGACGTCCCTTGCGGTGCCTGGATCGTGATGTAGAACAGACCGAGATCTTCGTCCGGTAAGAAGCCCGTCGGCGTGGAGACGAAGAGCACGAGCGTGAGCGCGAGCGAGACGACGAAACCCGCGAACACGATCCACTTCAGCGGCACGAGCTTGTGCAACAGCGACTCGTACCCGCGGCGCAACCACGAGATCGCGCGATTGATCGGTCCGAAAAAGCCCGTCTCCTTGTGCTCTTCCGCGGCGGGCGAGACGAGCAGCACGGCGAGCGCCGGCGTCAGCGTGAGCGCGACGAAAAGCGAGATCGCGACCGAGCACGCGATCGTCAGCGCGAATTGTTTGTAGAGCTGACCCGTGACGCCCGGGAAGAAACCGACGGGAACGAACACCGCGAGGAGCACGAGCGAGGTCGCGACGACGGCGCCGGCGATCTCCTTGAGCGCGTGCCTCGCCGCGTCGATCTTGGCGAGATCCTTGTGTTCGTCCATGTAGCGCGCGATGTTTTCGATGACGACGATCGCGTCGTCGACGACGAGTCCCGTCGCGAGCGTCAGACCGAATAGCGTCAGCGTGTTGATCGTGAACCCGAGCGCCGAGATCAACCCGAACGTGCCGACGAGCGAGACGGGGATCGTGATCGCCGGGATCAACGTCGTCTTCCAATCTTGCAAGAAGATGAAGATGACGACGATGACGAGCAAGATCGAGAACAGTAAGGTGAGGAAGACCTCGTTGATCGACTCGCGCACGAAGTCGGTCGTATCGAAGTTGAGTCCCCAATGGACGCCCGGCGGGAAGTGCTTGGAGAGCGCGTCCATCTCTTTGAGGACGGCCGTCGAGACGGCGAGCGCGTTCGCCGACGGAAGCTGTTGGATACCGAGACCGGTCGTCACGCGCCCGTTGCGCGTCGCGCTGTTCGAATAACTCTCCGCGCCGAGCTCCGTGTATCCGATGTCGCGGATGCGGACGTAGCCGCCGTTTCCGACCGTCTTGACGACGACGTTATCGAACGCTTTCGCGTCGGCGAGTTGGCCCTCCACGCGGACGCTCACGTAATACGGCTGGCCGACGGGCGTGGGCTCCTGACCGAACGCGCCCGCGGGGACCTGCACGTTCTGCGCGGTGAGCGCCGTCGCGACGCTCGCCGGCGTGAGGCCGTTGTCGGCGAGTTTCTTCGGATCGATCCACACGCGCATCGCGTAGGTGCGTTGTCCGAAGATCGAGATGTCGCCGACGCCGCTGATGCGCTTGAGCGGATCGACGATCTGCAACGACGCGTAATTCGAGAGAAAGGTCGTGTCGTATTTCGGATCGTCCGACGTGAGCGAGACGCTCAGTAAGAACGAACCGAGCACCTTGCGCACCGTCACGCCCTGCGTTTTGACGACGGACGGGATCTCGCCCGACGCCTGTTGCACGGCGACGAGCACGTCGGCCGCCGCGCGATCGATATCGCGCGAGAGATCGAAGGTCGCCGTGATCGTCGACGTTCCGTCGTCGCCGCTCTGCGAGGTGATGTAGCGCAGACCTTGCGAACCGTTGATCGCCTCTTCGATCGGCGTCGTCACCGCCGACTCGACTTGTTGGGCGTTCGCGCCGGGATACGTCGAGGAGACGACGATGGTCGGCGGGGCGATCTGCGGGAACTGTCCGATGGGAAGGGTCGGGATCGCGACGATCCCCGCCGTCAGGATCACCGCGGAGAGGACCGCGGCGAAAATCGGGCGCGTGAGAAAGAAACTGAACATAGCGTTGATCCGCACTTAGGCGTAGGGAACAACGATTCCGTATTCTGGAAGAAATCACAGAGAGTTCGCGAGTCACGCTTTCGTATGATGTCGCGAGACGCGAAGATGATTTGCACGCGCCGACGTTGTAACTTCCGACGTGGCCGACGTTCTCGAGCCGCAACGACGCAACGACGCAACGTCCCCACGGCGTCGATGTTCGTCGATCTTCCCGTTCGATGCGCGCGCGTCGCAGGAGACCGTGATGCCCGAGTTCCTTCCGCGCGTCGCCTCGTTCGTTCGACGGTTCGGTTTCGCACTCGCCGCGGGCGTCGTCGCGGGCTGCGGAGGCGGCGGCGGTGGAACGGCGACCGCGACGTCGATCGTTCCGGCGGTCGCGACCGCGACGCCGAAATCGATCGCGGTGCAGCCCGGAGCCTCACCGACGCCCACACCGAAACCGGGAGCGACGAACACGCCCGCGCCGCCGACGCTTCCGGCGAGTCAGACCGTCGTCGGCCCCGGCTTCAGCGACGTCTCGCCGCATCAGATCGTGCGCACGAGCACGAACGTCGAATACGTCTCCGTGCCGACGTGCGCGGCGTATCCCAATTGCTATCTCAACGCGCTCCCGATGTACGCCGCGGCGCAGGCCGGAACGCCCGGACACTTCGTCGAGCGCGACGCCGCGCATCGGCCGGTACCCGTCCTCGGGCCGAACGACACGATCGAGAGCTCCGCGCTCGCGATCGACGGCAACGACACGATCTACGAAGCCTACATCACGCAACAAGAGGGTGCGTACGTCGTCACGTTCGACACGCGCGCGGGCGTTTGGGGGACGCCGACGCGACTCGGGAACACGGTGAGCGGAACCTCGGGCCAGGGGCGCGAGGGGATCGGCATCGCGGTCGACGCGTCGGGGACGCCGCACGTCGTGTGGTCGGCGGTCGGGAACGACGGACTCAAGCACGTCGTCTACGCGAACCGCGCCGGAGGCGTCTGGTCCGCCGTCACGCAGATCGACGACACGCTCCTCGCGACGGGATTGACCGCGATCCATCCGACGATGGCGTTCGCGCCGAACGGCACGTTGCTCGTCGCGTGGCTCGTCGGCAACGAATTGCTCGGGTACAACGTGCCGGACGGTTCGATCTCGGTACGCGCGATGAAGGGCGGCGTGTGGGTCGCATCCGTGAGCATCCCGGACACGAACTACGGCGGTAATCCGGGCTACGCGCAGACGACGATCGATCAGGGCCCCTCGATGCTCGTCACCGCCGACGGAACCGCGCACGTGACGTACGTCGATACGCAGGACACGATCCGGTATTGGTACTCGTCCGATTACGTGACGTGGTTCGGCGATCGCCAACCGGCCGCGCAAGAGACGCACGATCCCTCGCTCGGGCCGGACGGTGCGGGCGGCATCTACATCTACGGCCACGGCACGCCGATCGGCGGGATCATCGGCCACGGCAACAACCTCTATCGCATGCATCTCGCGGCGGGGACGACGTCGTGGACGGCGTTCGGCTCGCCGATCGTCACCAATAACAACATCGATTGCTCGGTGACGACGCGCTGGTCGCAGTACTTCCAGAATTTTCCGGGCGAGATCGACTACGGGTATTGGGACGATCGCAAACCCGACGTCGAGTACGTCGGCCAGGGCTGAGCTCCGAAGCCGAACGGCCTTACGCGCGGCGATACCGCGACGCGCGCGGCTCGGCGAGATATCTTCTGCGTGCCGCCTCGAAGGCGTTTCGTCAGAAAAGATCGCGGGTGCGATACGAACGAGAAACCGCGCGGAATCGCGATATTCGGTGCACGCGGTTCGAGAACTACGAGCCCTACGGGCGACGAGCCTCGGTCGAGCACCCGTTTCATAGGTCGATCTCGCGTGTTTCACGCCGCGTCCTTGCGTAACGCCGGGCCGTCGCGATAGCGAGAGCGGAGGTGTTCCGTGCTCGCTCTCGCTCATTCGGCGGCGATGCTCGGCGTCGACGGGTACGTCGTTCGCGTCGAAGCGGATAGCGCGCCCGGTACGCCCGCGTTCTCGCTCATCGGCCTGCCGGATCGGGCGCTCGGCGAAGCGCGCGATCGCGTGCGGTCGGCCGTCATCAACTCGGGCTACCGCTTTCCCGCGGGCAAGGTGCTCGTCAACCTCGCGCCCGCGGAGGTGCGCAAAGTCGGGCCGGGATTCGATCTGCCGATCGCGCTCTCGTTACTCGCACTCGAGGAGCAGCTCGATACGCTCGCGCTCCAACGCTTCGTCGCGCTCGGCGAGCTCGCGCTCGACGGTGCCGTGCGGCCCACGCGCGGCGTCCTGTCGATGGCGATCGCCGCGCGCGACAGCGGCTTCGACGCACTGATCGTGCCGCGCGGAAACGCGAGCGAAGCCGCGCTCGTCGGCGATCTCGCGATCTACGCGGTCGACGCCTTGCACGATGCGGTCGCGGTCGTGGTCGGGCACGGCGAGAAGTATCGCTATCTTGCGAGCGAACGGTGCCGCCCTTCGAAACCGAGCCCACCGCTCGCCGATTACTCCGACGTGCGCGGCCAATCGCTCGCGAAACGCGCGCTCGAGATCGCGGCGGCGGGCGGGCACAACGTCTCGCTCGTCGGGCCGCCGGGATGCGGGAAGACGATGCTCGCGCAGCGCCTGCCGTCGATCTTGCCGCGCATGTCGCCGGGCGAAGCACTCGAGGTCACGAAGATCTACAGCGCCGCGGGTCTGCTCGAAGAGGGTGCGGGGATCGTGACGAGCCGCCCGTTTCGCGCACCGCACCATACGATCTCGCAGGTCGCGCTCTGCGGAGGCGGCTCGAATCCGCGACCGGGCGAGATCACCTTGGCGTCTTCGGGCGTGCTCTTTCTCGACGAACTCGCGGAATTCAACCGCGCGGCGCTCGAGACGATGCGTCAGCCGCTGGAGGACGGGACCGTTTCGGTCGCGCGCGCCGCGCGGACGTGCGTGTTCCCGGCACGCTTCACGCTCGTCACGTCGATGAATCCGTGCCCGTGCGGATTCCGCGGCGTGCGCGCGAGCGATTGTCGCTGCGACGATGCCGCGGTCGCGCGCTACGTCGCGAAGCTTTCCGGGCCGCTCCTCGACCGCATCGATCTCCACGTCGAGGTCTCGCGCGTTTCGTTCGACGAGATCTCGGCGCGCGCGCCCGCGGAACGATCCGAACCGATCCGCGCGCGCGTCGAAGCGGCGCGGACGATTCAGCGAGAACGCTACGCGTCTCGATCGTACGAAACGAACGCCGAACTGCGCTCGGCGGATATGCGGACCTTCGCGCAACTCGACGCACGCGGGACGGAGTTGTTACGCGCGGCCTCGGCGACGGGACGCCTCTCCGCGCGCGCGCTCGATCGCGTCGTACGCGTCTCGCGGACGATCGCCGATCTCGCCGGTGCCGAATCGATCGAGGCCGCGCACCTCGCCGAAGCGATCGGTTATCGTTCGCTCGAGCGCGCGCTCCGCGTCGCGTGATGCTCGCGTATCCCACCGCACGTAACGCGACGCGGAACGAGACGAAAGCCGCGAACTCACGGCTTTCGTCATGCTGTTCTCCGGAGCGCACTGCGGATTATGTCCGCCGACACTCGAGTGCATCTCGCGATGCGCTACATTCGTGCGCTTCCACCTCTTTGGTTCGGGGGATCCTGCGGCATCTACACCGCCCTCCTTTTCGCATTCGGAGTATCGATCTGCAGATGTACGCATCGTGCGCGTCTCGGGATGGAAAGTAAAGCCCTTATGCGGGCGAGCGACGACCGCACGTGCTCCTAGCGCATCAATTTCTGCGTGAAATACGTGTATTCGAGCGCGGAGGTGAGCGATCGCTCCGCGATGTTCGTACCGCTCCCGTGGCCGCCTTCGGTCACCTCGTAGAAGAGATACGGAACGCCCATCGCCGCGAGTTTCGCGGCGAACTTGCGCGCGTGCTGCGGTCCCACGCGATCGTCTTTCGTCGTCGTCCAGACGAACGGTTCGGGATATCGCACGCCCGCTCGCAGATTATCGTACGGCGAGATCGACGCGAGAAACGCGCGTTGTTCGGGATTGGAGACGCTGCCGTACTCGCCGACCCACGACGAACCCGCGGCGATCTTCTCGTAGCGAAGCATGTCGAGTAACGGCACCTGGATGTCGACGGCGTTCCAGAGCTCGGGATGCTGCGTGAATTCCACGCCCATGAGCAAGCCGCCGTTCGATCCGCCTTGGATGCCGAGCCGACGCGGCGACGTGATCTTTTTCGCGATGAGATCGTCCGCGACGGCGGCGAAGTCGTCGTAGATACGCTGGCGATGCGTCGTGAGGCCCGCCTCGTGCCACGCCGGACCGAACTCCCCGCCGCCGCGGATGTTCGCGAGCACGTACGCGCCGCCGCGCTCGAGCCAGAGTTTTCCGAGCACGCCGCTATAACGCGGCGTCTCCGAGACCTGAAAGCCGCCGTAGGCGTAGAGGATCGTCGGCGTCGTTCCGTCGAGCTTCATCGCCTTCGGATGCACGACGAAGTACGGCACCTGCGTGCCGTCGCGCGACGTCGCCTCGCGCTGTTCCACGACGTCCCGCGACGCATCGAACTGCGGCGACACCGATTTCACGCGCGCGGGCGTGCCGGCGCCCGCGTCGAGCGACCAGAGCGTCGAGGGGACGAGAAAACTCGTCACGGAGAGATACGCGTTCGTCCCGTACTCGTCGGAGGTCGCGAGCGCGATCGTCGAGTCGTCCGGAAACGGTAGCGCGCGCGCCGACCAGCCGCCGCCACGCTCCGGCGCGTACGCGAACGCCCGACCGCGGACGTTATCGAAACCGGTCACGACGAGACGGTCGCGCGTCGCGCCCACATCCTCGATCGTCTCGCGCGGCCCGGGGGCGACGACGAGCGTCGGCGCGAGATGCGCGGGGTCGGCTTTCACGCGCGCGAGATCGAGCGAGACGAGCGCCCCTTGCGGATACGTCGTCGCGCCGACCTGCCACGCGTCGTCGAGCTTTACGACGAGGTTGCCGGCGACGAGCGCCGAGAGTTCGGCCTTGAGCGGCAGCGCGAGCGCGGGCGCGCCCGGCACGGCGAGGCGCTTCTCGCTTTCGAACGTCGTGAGGCCGCGCTGGAGGTAGACGAGCCGCCGACCGTCGCCGTCGTGGAGCTCGCCCGGATCGACGCTCACGTCCGTCGTCGTTCCGCGATACAGCTCGACGGCGCTCGCGAGCGGCTCGCCGCGCTCGAGCGTCTTCACGATATAGGGATAGCCCGAAGAGGTGAGCTCGCCCGGCGCCCATTCGCGCGAGACGAGTAACGTGTCGTCGTCGACCCACGCGAACGATTGCTTGCCGTGCGGGAGCACGAATCCGCCGTCGACGAAGCGCCCGGTTTTCAGATCGAACTCGCGCGCCGTCGACGCGTCCTCGCCGCCGTCGGAGAGCGAGATCATGCAGCGCGTGCGGCTCGGCGAATCGCAATCGGCGCCGTGCCACACCCAGTTCTTCGCCTCGGCCTTCGCGAGCGCGTCGAGATCGAGGACGGTCGTCCATGCGGGCTCGGATTTCGCGTACTCGGCGATCGTCGCGGAACGCCAGATCCCGCGCACGTGCTCCGCGTCCTGCCAAAAATTGTAGACGCGTCCGTCGACGATCTCGGGCGCGGGGATACGATCTCTCGCGCCGTTGATCGCGACGGCGTCCGCGCGAAACGTGGAGAACTGCGGATCGCGTTCGAGAACCGCGAGCGTCTTCGCGTTCTCGGCGCTCACCCACGCGGTCGCGCGCGCGCCGCTCACGCTCTCGAGCCAGAGAAACGGATCGGTCGCGTGCGGCGACGCGGCGAACGCGACGCTCGCGACGACGGAGCCGGTCGCGACGAACGGCAGGATGAAGGCGAGCGGCGGACGCATGATCGGCCCGTTGCACGCGCGCCCGGCAACGCCTACGGACCGATGTCGGGCGTCGCGATCGCGCCGACCGATCCGGACGTCGTCGGCGCGCGTCCGCCACGCTCTCGACCGTTCG
>CAZZXB010000010.1:38409-40917 GCA_964658025.1 uncultured Janthinobacterium sp. | reverse complement strand
CGCCATTACTTGTTCGTTTCGCCGAGCTTCTCGGCGTTGGCTTTCACCTCGTCGATGCCGCCCGCCATGTAGAAGGCCTGCTCCGGAAGCTCGTCGAGCTTGCCGTCGAGGACTTCGGAGAACGACGCGATCGTATCTTCGAGCTTGACGTACTTGCCCTCGCGTCCCGTGAACTGCTCGGCGACGAAGAACGGCTGCGAGAAGAGCCGTTGCATCCGGCGCGCGCGTCCGACGATGACCTTGTCGTCTTCGGAGAGCTCCTCGACGCCGAGGATCGCGATGATGTCCTGAAGATCCTTATAGCGCTGAAGCGTTTCCTGAACGCCGCGCGCCACGCGGTAGTGCTCCTCGCCGATGATCTGCGGATCGAGGATCCGCGACGACGACGCGAGCGGATCGACCGCGGGATAGATGCCGAGTTCGGAGATCTGCCGCGAGAGCGCCGTCGTCGCGTCGAGATGTCCGAACGTCGTCGAGACCGCGGGGTCGGTGTAGTCGTCGGCCGGCACGTACACCGCCTGCACCGACGTGATCGAGCCCTTGTGCGTCGACGTGATGCGCTCTTCGAGCAGGCCCATCTCGGTGAAGAGCGTCGGCTGGTAGCCGACGGCCGACGGCATGCGCCCCATGAGCGCCGAGACTTCGGAACCCGCCTGCATGTAGCGGAAGATATTGTCGACGAAGAGCAACACGTCGGCGCCCTTCTCGTCGCGGAAATACTCCGCCATCGTGACGCCCGTCTGCGCGATGCGGAAGCGGACGCCCGGCGGTTCGTCCATCTGTCCGAACACGAGCGTCGTCTGCGCGAGCACGCCCGACTCTTTCATTTCGAGCCAGAGATCGTTGCCCTCACGCGTCCGCTCGCCGACGCCCGTGAACACCGAGAAGCCCTTGTGGACCTGCGCGATGTTGCGGATGAGTTCTTGGATGAGGACGGTCTTGCCGACGCCCGCGCCGCCGAAGAGTCCGACCTTGCCGCCGCGCGTGTACGGCGCCATGAGGTCGATGACTTTGATCCCCGTCTCGAAGATCTTCGGCGTGGGATCCTGCGCCGCGAAATTCGGCGCGTCGCGGTGGATCGGCCACATCGCGGACGCCGTTACCGGCGCGTCGGAATCGATCGCCTTGCCGAGCACGTTGAAGATGCGCCCGAGCGTCCCTTCCCCGACGGGGACCGTGATCGGCGCCCCGGTGCTCTCGACGCGTTGCCCGCGCACGAGCCCGTCGGTCGAGCCCATCGCGAGGCAACGCACCTGACTGTTCCCGAGCTCGTCCTGCACTTCGAGCACGAGCTCGCGCGAGGCCATCGCCGTACCGCCGAGTTCGACGCCGTTCGTCGTCGCGGGCGATCGCGACGTATCGCCGCCGCCGACTTGGACGGTGAGCGCCGTATTGATCGCGGGCAGCGTCTCTGCCGAGAATTCCACGTCGACGACGTTGCCGAGAACTTGCACGACCTTCCCGGTCGCCGTGGTGGTAGCGGTAGTCATGGCGTTCCTCTTCCGTTAACCGGCTTGCGCTTCCGCGCCGCCGACGATCTCGAGCATTTCTTTCGTAATCGCGGCCTGCCGCGCCTTATTCATCGCGAGCGTCAGATCGTCGAGCAACTTGCCCGCATTATCCGTCGCATTGGTCATCGCGACCAACTGCGCCGCGAAGAACGCCGCATCGGTCTCGAGCATCGCCGAAAAGATCGTGAACTCGAGATACTTGGGGAGCAGTCGCGTGAGCACCGCCTCCGGCGACGGTGCGAACTCGACCTCCGCGCGCGGCCCCGCTTTTTCTTTGTCGTCGTCGCGCTTCTCCGCGACGATCGGCACGAGCGTCCGCACTTCGGGCCGCTGCGACATCATCGAGAGAAACTTCGGCGCCACGAGCACGATCTCCGAGATCGTCCCCGCATCGAACGCATCGGTGACCTTCGCCGCCACCTCTTTCGCCGTCGCGAGCTTCTCTTGCGCCGAGAGCCCCCACGCCTCCGCCGTCTCGAAACGCGTCCGCTTCGCCGCGTTACGCGCCTTATTCCCGACCGGATAGAACAGCACGTTGCCGCGTTCGCGCGTATAGAGTTCGCTCGCCCGAACGATGTTGGAATTGAAGGCGCCCGCGAGCCCCTTATCCGCCGTCATGAGGATGACCCCGACGGGCGCGCCCTCTTTGCCCGCCTTCATGAACGGATGATCCACGGACCCGACCGCCGCCATGAGATCGCGCAACATCTCGCCGAGCGCGTCCGCATACGGCCGCGCCTGCTTCTGCACCATCTGCGCCCGCCGAATCTTCGCGGAGGCGACTTGCTTCATCGCCTTCGTGATCTGCTGCGTATTCTTGAGCGACTTGATGCGATCCCGAAGATCGCGAACGCTAGGCATCGATACCTCCCCCAAAACGCGCGCGACCCGCACCCATCCCCGAACGAGCGCGCGTCGCCCCCATCCCCGCCGAAAATCCGCACGCATCGCCGAGCGCCGGACGAGCCGAAAACACGAACCCGCTAACACCGCCCGC
>CAZZXB010000010.1:0-38309 GCA_964658025.1 uncultured Janthinobacterium sp. | reverse complement strand
CGCAGCCGGAGCGGCCTGCGCGGGTTCCGCGGGGTATGCAGTTTTTCGCGGAGCGCCGGAGGCGCGGGAGCGAAAAATGCTAAGCCAGCGGTTCCCCATGGATGGGGAACCGCGAACGTCCCCGCGGAACCCGCGCAGGCCGCTCCGGCGTCGCCACCGGCAATCGCAAACGTCCCCGCGGAACCCGCGCAGCCCGCTCCGGCGTCGCCACCGGCAACCGCAAACGTCCCCGCGGAACTCGCGCAGCCCCCTCCGGCGTCGCCAAAAAGCTCAAGCATCAGAACGACTTATTGAACTCCTCGATCGCCGCCACGAGCTCTTTCGTAGCGTCGCCCGAAAGCGCCGTCGTATCCTGAATCGATTTCGTCACGCCGCCGTGCTTCTCGTGAAGAAAATCGACGAACGACCGCGACCACTCCTGAAGCCGCGGCGTTTCGACGTTCGTGAGATACCCCTTCGTCGCCGCGAAGATGATCACGACCTGATCCTCGACCGCCATCGGCTGGTACTGCGGCTGTTTGAGGATCTCGGTAATTTTCTCACCGCGCGTCAACGTCGCTTGCGTGTTCTTGTCGAGATCCGACGACATCTTCGCGAACGCCGCGAGCTCGCGATACTGCGCGAGATCGAGCTTGAGCTGACCGGCGACGGACTTCATCGCCTTCGTCTGCGCCGAGGAACCGACGCGCGACACGGAGATCCCGACGTCCACCGCCGGCCGGACGCCTTGGAAGAAGAGCGTCGTGGTGAGGTAGATCTGTCCGTCGGTAATCGAGATGAGGTTCGTCGGAATGTACGCCGACACGTCGCCCGCCTGCGTCTCGATGACGGGGAGCGCCGTGATCGACCCGCCGCCCTTTTCGTCGGAGAGTTTCGCCGAGCGTTCGAGCAGACGCGAGTGGAGGAAGAACACGTCGCCCGGATACGCCTCGCGACCCGGGGGGCGCCGCAGTAAGAGCGAGACCTCGCGATACGCGATCGCGTGCTTCGTGAGATCGTCGTAGATGATGAGGACGTCTTTGCCCGAGTACATGAGATCTTCGGCCATCGCGCAGCCCGCGTAGGGCGCGATGTACTTGAGCGCCGGCGAATCGGCCGCGCTCGTCGTGACGATCGTCGTGTACTCCATCGCGCCTTCGGTTTCGAGGCGCGCGGCGAGCGCCTTGATGTTCGAGTCTTTCTGCCCGATCGCGACGTAGATGCAGAAGACGTCGCGACCCTTCTGATTGATGATCGTATCGATCGCGATCGCCGTCTTGCCGACCTGACGGTCGCCGATGATGAGTTCGCGCTGACCCTTCCCGATCGGGATGAGCGCGTCGATCGCGCGGATGCCCGTCTGCAGGGGTTGTTTGACGGGTTGACGCTCGACGACGGTCGGCGCCGTATTTTCGATCGTGCGATATCTGCGCGCTTCGATCGTGCCCTTACCGTCGACCGCGTTCCCGAGCGGATCGACGACGCGCCCGAGCAGCGTCTCGCCGACCGGAACCGATGCGATGCGTCCGGTCCGTTTGACCTGCATGCCTTCTTTGATCTCGGTATCGGGGCCGAGGATGATGACGCCGACGTTGTCCTCTTCGAGGTTGAGCGCGATCCCCTGGAGCCCGTTCGGGAACTCGACGAGTTCGGATTGTTGGACCGCCTCGAGCCCGTAGATGCGCGCGATGCTCGAACCGACCGAGATGACGGTGCCGACCTGCTCTTCGTGGACTTCGCTATCGAAGTTTTTGATCTGACCTTCGAGGATGCCGGCGATTTCGTCAGCGTTGATCATCGTTGTATGTTCTCCGGATTAGTTACGAGCGAAGAGGTCGCGGGCGAGATCGTCGATGCGACCGGCGAGCGAGCCGTCGATCCGGCGGTCGCCCATCGTGATGCGGACGCCGCCGAGCAGGTTCGGATCGACGCGCGACGAGACGTCGAACGCGGTCCCGTAGGTGCGCCCGAGCCGCGCGACGATGTCGTCGAGTTCGTTCGGTGCGAGCGCGCGCGCGCTCACGATCTCGAGCGATTGTTTGCCCGCCGCGGCGAGCGCGAGCTTGTCGAGTTCGGCGACGATCCCCGGCAGCAACGCCTCGCGACGCTTGCGCACGAGGAGCAGGAGCGTGTGCGATGCCACGTCGCCGAGCTTTCCGACGAAGGCTCGCGCGATGAGCGCTTCCTTCTCCTTACGCCCGAAGACGGGCGAGAGGAAGAATCGCCGCAGGCCGTCCGAGCCGAAGAGCGTCTCGGAAGCGGCGCGCAGTTCGCCGCGGACCGGATCGATCGAACCCGCTTTCCGCGCGAGCGAGAACACGGCGGTCGCGTACCGACGCGCGATCGTGTCGCTACGCATCAGGCGTTCCCCGCGCGATCGGCGGTGTCGACCGCTTCGCCGATGAGCCGACGATCCGTCGCTTCGTCGACGCCCGAGGCGGCGCGGCGTGCGATCGCCACGGCCTTGGCGAGCAGATCGGCGCGCAGCACCTCGCGCGCCGCCGTGCGGCTGCGGTCGAGTTCGCCCTCGGCGTTGCGAACGACGCGGTCGCTCTCCGCCGCGGCGTCGGCCGCGATGCGCTCGCGGAGGTTTCGCGCGTCGGCGTGCGAGCGCGCTTCGATCGCGCGCACGTCGGCTTCCGCCGTCGCGAGCGTCTCTTGCGCGCGTTCGATCCCGACCTTGGCGGCGTCGCGGCGCTGTTCGGCTTCGAGGATCTCGAGATTCTTGCGATGCTGCGATGCGAGCACCGCCGGCGCGAGAAATTTCTGCCAGAGGATCACGACGACGACGATGAACGCGAGCGAGCCGACGATCTGCGACCACGTCGCGATGGCCGCGTACGTCTCCGCACTCATCGCGAGCCGCCCGTCGCGCGCGCGAGCAGCGATTTCGCGAGCGTCTGCGAGAGTTCGTCTTCGCGCGAACGCGCGGCCGCCATCTCCTCCTCGACCGTCCGACGCGCGCCGTCGGCGATGACCTGCGCGCGCTCGGTCGCCGCGGCGACCGTCCGATCCGCCTCGGCCTCGGCCTCGGTACGCGCCTTCGCGACCGATTCTTCGGCGGCTCGCCGCGCCGCGCCGCGCTTCTGCTCGGCGTCCGCGCGCAACGATTCCATCTGGTGGCGATAGCGTTCGTAGTCGCTCTGCACGCCGTCGATGTAGGCCCGACGCTTGCGGAGCGCCTCACCGACGGGACGCAAGAAGACCACGTTCAAGATCGCGAAAAAGATCGCGAAGTTGACGAGTTGGATCCAAAACGTCCCGTCGAGCGAGAGAAACACGTGCGCTTACTTCGAGAGGTGCGAGAGGAGCGCCGGAACGTTCGCGACGACGAGCAGCACGTAGAACGCGAGACCGATCGCGATGATCGGGAACGCTTCCAAGACGCCGACGCCGAGGAACAGAAACGTGAAGATGTTCGGGCGGGCTTCCGGCTGACGCGCGATCGCCTCGACGGCTTTCGATGCGACGATGCCGTCGCCGACGGCCGAGCCGAGCGCGACGCCGAGGATGATCAGACCGAACGCCAGGATGGACGCGGCTGCGACTAAGGCCTCTGAGCTCACGATGGTACCTTTCTGGAAGTGTTTGCAGGCCGTTGGGAGATCCGCGATGTCGGGATCGGGCCCGAATGTTTTGTCGGAACGGGGAGCGACGAGAGCGCGAAGCCGTAGCTTCGTGACCGAAGAGCGACGGCGCTTTCGGCGGAACGGGCGGGTTCGGGACGGCTTCGGGGTTTCAACGGCCCGCTAGTGTTCGTCGGCGACGGCGAGCGACAGATAGACGATGCCGAGCAACGTGAACACGAACGCTTGGATCGTGCCCACGAAAAAGTTGAAGAACTGAATGAAGAACGGCAGGATCGCCGCGGCGAGCGAGAGATCGAACGCCCCGATCTTCACGCGCGCTTCCGTGATCGACGCGATGATGATGAAGAGCAACTCGCCGACGAAGATGTTGAAGAAGAGCCGGAGCGCGAGCGTCACGGGTCGCACGACTTCCTCGAGGATGTTGATCGGAGCGAGGAAGATCGGTTTGAAGAGATGGCCGAACGCGCCGACGCCTTTCTTTCGAAGCGCCGCGATCCACGTCATGAAGAAGATGATGAGCGCGTACGGAACCGCGGTGTTGAGGTCGCCCGTCGGCGAGCCGCCGAACGGAAGACCGAACGCCTTGAACGGCAGAATGCCGAACTGATTCAGAAGGAAGATGAACACGAAGAGCGCGATGAAAAACGGGACGTAGGGCTCGCCGTTGGGTCCGAGCGATCCGTAGACCATGTCGCTCACGTAGGTGATGACGCCCTCGAACACCGTTTGCGTGCGGCCGGCACGGGGCGAACGATAACTCGCGCCGATCCAGGCGAAGAACGCGAGCGCGACGATCATGGCGAGCCACGTCGTCAAAAGGGTATCGCCATGCACCTCGCCGACGATCGGCCAGTTCCAGAGCGAGTGAGTTCCGATTCCTTCTTTCACGTCAACCCGTTCGGAAGTCGCGCGCCACGATCACCGTGTAGAGCGCGAGCGGCGTAAAAAACCCGAGGAAGTAGGCGGCCATCGACCACCAGGGTCCGTGGAGCGCAAATTCCACCGGTAGGATACCAAAGACGGCGATGCGGGAGATACTACTTACGATGAAGAGCGAGACGCTACGGTGGTCGAGTAACCGCTCGTTACTCCGCATCGTCAGGAGCGCGTTCGCGACCCCGCATCCGGTCCCGAAGACGAGCGCGACCGCCGCATAGGGAGACTTCACGGCGAGGAGCGCCCCGGCGACCAATGCGAACGCGACGGACCACGCCGCCATGGGCCGCTTGCGATGGACGTACGAACGCAAAAATGCCTCTGTCACGGCGCTTCCCGTTTTATGTCGCCTGGGATGCATGTCCTGTAACGCGCGACGCACGCCGCATCCACCGATCGGTTATCTCGCGCGCGTCTCCTCGGGCTACGACGCGCGCGCGACGAACTCGCTCGGCCGCGCGCCGTCGCCGTGTCGCGCGACGAGCCACGCGACGATGCGCTCCGCCGCGCGCCCGTCGCCGTAGGGATTATCGGCTCGCGCCATCCGCGCGTACGCGACCTCGTCCGAAAGGAGGCGGTCGGCGGCCGCCACGATCCGATCCGCGTCCGCCCCGACGAGCTCGAGCGTCCCCGCGTCCACGCCCTCGGGACGTTCGGTCTCGTCGCGCATCACGAGAACGGGTTTGCCGAGGCACGGCGCCTCCTCTTGGAGGCCCCCACTATCGGTGAGGACGAGGTGGGAGCGCTCGATCGCGTGCACGGTCAGATCGTACGGGAGCGGGTCGACGAGCGTGATCCCGGACACGCCCGCGAGCCGCTCGCGGACGACGGGCCCGACGTGCGGTGAGGGATGGACGGGCCAGAGGATCTGCGGCCGCCTCGGGAGCGCCGCGATCCGGGCGAGGGCGTCGCAGATCTCGGGCATCCGGGCGTGATTCTCGCGCCGATGCGCGGTGACGAAGACGAGCGGTCGCGCGGGATCGAGCGCGTCCCACGGCGTCGGCCGATCGACGGCGAGCTTCGCGACCGCGAGAAACGCGTCGATGACGGTATTTCCGGTGACGAAGATGTCGGCGGGCGCCACGTTCTCGGCTTCGAGATTCCGACGCGCGCGCGACGTCGGCGCGAAATGGTACGACGCGAGGCGCCCGGTGAGGCGGCGGTTCATCTCCTCCGGAAACGGCTCCCAAATCGTGCGCGTCCGCAGACCCGCCTCCACGTGTCCGACGCGGATCTTCGCGTAGAACGCCGCGAGCGCGGCGGCCGTGCTCGTCGCCGTATCGCCGTGGACGAGCACGACGTCGGGTCGCGCCGCCGCGAGCACGCCCTCCATCCCCTCGAGCACGCGCGTCGTGATCTGCGTGATCGTTTGGTCGTGACGCATCACGTCGAGATCGTAATCGGGTTCGATCGCGAAGAGCGCGAGCAGATCGTCGAGCATCTCGCGATGCTGCGCGGTGACGCAGACGATCGGTTCGACGCCCGAGCCCGCCGCGCGGAGTGCCCGCACGACCGGCGCCATCTTGATCGTATCGGGACGCGTGCCGAATACGGTCATCACGCGGAGCGCTGCGCTCACGGGTTAGATGAGTCCGCGATGCGCGTGCGAGACGCCGCCCGAGAGCACGTAGGCGACGCACCCGAGTAAGAACGACACGACGTAGATCAGGAGCACGGCCTGCTTCACGTTGAGCCCGAACCGGAAGACGAGCACGTGATGGAAGTGTCCGCGATCGGCTTCGGTGATCGCGCGTCCGGCGCGCAGGCGCCGCACGATCGCGGCGGCCGTGTCGAACACCGGGAGCGCGAGCGCGACGAGCGGGACGAGCAGGCTGACGGTGATCGCGACCTTCGCCGTGATCAATAACGAGACGGTCGCGAACACGTAGCCGATGAAGAGCGAGCCCGTGTCGCCGAGGATGATCTTCGCCGGATTGAAGTTATAGGGCAAGAATCCGAGCGCGCCGCCGACGAGCGCGCAGAGCACGAGCGCGGGACCGACGTGACCGTGATTGGACGCGATCGCGAACAAGAACACGCCCGAGATCGCCGTGACGCCCGAGAGCAATCCGTCGAGACCGTCGAGGAAGTTGATCGCGTTCATCATCCCGAGATACCACACGAGCGTGAGCGGGTAGTCGATCCAGGGCGGCAGGTTCACGTATTCCGTCGTGTTGGGGATCTTGAAATCGCCGATGTGGAAACCGTAGATCATCGAGACGATCGCGACGACGATCTGCGCGCCGAATTTCGCGCGCGGGCTCATGCCCATGATGTCGTCCCACACGCCGACGAGCATGATCAGCGTGCCGCCGAAGAGGAGACCGAAAAAATCTTGCGTGTCGTTCGCGCTGTGGAAGAGCGTCGTGTGGAGCGCGAATCCGATCGCGACGAAGAGCGCCGAGGCGAGACCGAGGTAGACCGCGATACCGCCGATGCGCGGTTTGGGTTCGGCGTGCATCCGGCGTTCGTCGACGACGTCGAGCACGCCGATCTTGAGCGCGAGCGCGCGCACGCGCGGCGTCGCGAGCAACGCGGTGACGAACGCGGTCGCCACCGTCAGCCAGTAGAGCGCCTGCAGGCTCATCCGCGACCCGCCGCTCGTCCGTGTTCGAGCGAGGCGAACGGCACGAGCGCGACGCCCGCTTCCGCGAGCAACTGGCGCGAGAACGCGTCGAGATAGGCCGCGTCGTAGACGACGCGCGTCACGCCCGCGCTGATCAGCAATTTCGCGCAGTTGACGCACGGTTGGTGCGTGCAGTACGCGGTCGCGCCCTCGAGACGGACGCCGTGGAGCGCGCCCTGCACGACGGCGTTCGCCTCCGCGTGCGTCGAACGCACGCAGTGATCGTTCTCGATCGTGCAGCCCACGTCGGTGCAGTGCCCGACGCCGCGCGGCGCGCCGTTGTAGCCGGTCGTCAGGATGCGGTGCTCGCGCACGAGCACGGCGCCGACGCTCGCGCGCGGACACGTCGCCCGCGTCGCGACCGTCCGCGCGACGTCCATGAAGTATTCGTCCCAGCCGGGTCGCGCCGCACCCGTCGCTCGATTCACCACAGAAACTCTCTCAACTCGATGGGCTCGCCCCAGCCGCCCGAGGCGTCTCGCGACGCGAGGCCCGTCACGATTCGTACGGGAGCGCGTCGCCCGCTTCCCACTATCGCGGGCCTTCGTTACCTCCGAGCGAGACGCCGCGAAACGCTACGGGGATCGACGACATGCTTCCGAACATGCGGTCCCCGGCGTCGCCGAGTCCCGGCACGATGTATCCGTGCGAGTTCAGTCCCGAGTCGAGCGCCGCCGTCACGATCCGCGCGGTCGGGTGGACGTCGGAGACGTGGGCGATCCCTTCGGGCGCGGCGATCCCGCAGACGACGACGACGTCGCGCGCGCCGCGCGCCGCGAGCACGTCGAGCGCGGCGACGACCGAGTGTCCCGTCGCGAGCATCGGATCGAGCGCGTACACGGGGATGCCCTCGAGGGCCGCCGGGAGGTTCGCATAGTACGGAATCGCGGCGAGCGAATCGGGATCGCGAAAGAATCCCAGATGCGCGACGAGCGCGTTCTCGACGACCGTGAGGAAGCCGGGGACGAACGCGAGGCCCGCGCGGAGGATCGGCGCGATGAGCGGCGGCTCCCCGAGCAGGTGCGCCCACGCGTTTCCGTGCGGCGTCGCGACGAGATCGGGGCGGGTCGGTAACGAGCGCGTCGCCTCGTAGGCGAGGAACGTCCCGAGTTCTTCGAACGTCCGACGGAAGGTGGCCATCGGGGTCGCCTGGTCGCGCAAGCGTGCCAGCCGATCCGCGATCGCCGGATGTTCTACGATCGTCACCCGTTGCATCGCCGGTCGCGTTCACGTCCGACCGGACGGGGCCTTCCGCCGTTTGCGTAGGCCACGCGTCGAAGGGCGCGGGCCGGAAGGATGGGTACGACGAACGTCGCGACTCTCGGGAGGTATTCATGTTCGTCCGCTCGCTCGCTCTGTCGGCCCTCGTCCTCGCCGCGCCGGTCGTCTCGATCGCACGCGCCGACGCTTCCGCCCAACCGCCCGCCTTCGCGGGGTCGTACGTCATGACGTCCGCCGGCGGTTCGGGCGTGCGCCGCATGACGCTCAAACTCAAAGCCGACGGCACCGTCTGGCTCAAAACGCGGTTCTCCGCGAAAACCGGACGCCCGGTCGCGATGGGCGACGTCCCGCCCGTCGTCGAGACCGGAACGTGGCATCGCACGGGTTCGCGCGCGATCGTCCGGATCGCCGAAGCGAGCGGTCCGACGAACGAGTTGCCGCCGGGTCAGCGCCCCGTCTTCCGCGATCTCACCTTCGCGTTGCACGGCTGTCAGCTCACGCTCGTCGACAACCAAGCCGTCGACCCCGAACACGGTCTCGAATTCGATAAAGACGGGTGCGTCGGAAACTGACCCGACCGTCGACGGGGATCGCGACCGCGCGCGCGTGACCGAGTCCGTCTCGGTCGCGCGCGCGGTTACGGAACGTCGAAGCGCGAGGTGAGTTCGTCGACCCGATCGCGCAGGCGATCGATGCGGGCGCGCGTGCCGATGTCGTCGAGCGCTTCGCCGATGATCTTTCCGATCTCGCGCGCTTCCGCGACGCCCATACCGCGCGACGTGATCGCCGGCGTCCCGATTCGGATACCGCTCGTGACGGCGGGTTTTTGCTGATCGAACGGGATCGCGTTTTTGTTGACCGTCACCTTGATCTCGTCGAGATATCCCTCGACGGCCTTTCCGGTCAGATTTTTCGGCGCCAGATCGACGAGCAGTAAGTGCGTGTCGGTGCCGCCCGCGACGAGTCGCGCGCCCGCGCGCTGGAGTTCCTCGCCGACGGCGCGCGCGTTCGCGAGCACGCGTTCTTGGTAGGCCTTGAAATCGGGACGGAGCGCCTCGCCGAACGCGACGGCCTTCGCCGCGATCGTATGCATCATCGGACCGCCTTGGATCCCCGGGAAGACGCTCTTATCGACCGCCGCCGCGTGCGCGGCCTTCGTGAGGATGAGGCCGCCGCGCGGTCCGCGCAACGTCTTGTGCGTCGTGCTCGTCACGAAATCCGCGAACGGAACGGGCGACGGATGCAAGCCGGCGGCGACGAGACCCGCGATGTGCGCCATGTCGACGAAGAAGAGCGCGCCGATCTCCTTCGCGATCTCGACGAACGGCGCGTAATCCATCGTCCGCGGATACGCGCTCGCGCCGGCGATGATCATCTTCGGTTTGTGTTCGCGCGCGAGCTCGCGGACCGCGTCGTAATCGATGAGTTCCGTATCTTTTCGCACGCCGTACGCGAGCGCGTTGTAGAGCTTCCCGCTGAAGCTCACCTTCGTGCCGTGCGTGAGGTGGCCGCCGTGCGCGAGCGACATGCCGAGGATCGTGTCGCCCGGCGCGAGCGACGCCATGAACACCGCCATGTTCGCTTGCGCGCCCGCATGCGCTTGCACGTTCGCGTGCTCCGCTCCGAAGAGCGTCTTCGCGCGATCGATCGCGATCTGCTCGGCGACGTCGACGTACTCGCATCCGCCGTAGTAGCGCTTGCCGGGATACCCTTCGGCGTACTTATTCGTGAGCACCGAACCCGACGCTTCGCGCACGGCGCGACTCGTATAGTTCTCGGAGGCGATGAGTTCGAGGTTCTCGCGCTGCCGACGTTCTTCGTCCACGATCGCGGCGTACACGTCCGGATCGAGCGAGGCGATGGTCGACTTCTCCAACACGTCCATGGGGTAGGCGTTCGGCGGCCGCGGCGACTTTTCCGGGGCCGCGGAACGGAATCGTGCGTCGTGGAAGGGACGCGCATGAAGATCGCCTGCACGAGCACGAGCTTCGCGAGCGCCTTCGCACGCGGCGAGCTCACCCAGCTCGAGTGGCTCGACGCCTGCGCGAACGAACTCGAGGTCGACGGCGTCGTGCTCGGCCGGGCCGATTTTCCACGCTCGGACGACGAATATCTCGCACAGATCAAGAAGACGGCGGTCGATCTCGGGCTCACGATCGCGGCGCTCGACGACGACGACGTCTTCGCGACCGGCGGCGACGCGATCGAGATCGCCCGCGCCCTCGGCGCGCCGCTCGTCGTCGGCCGCGCGCCGCCGCGGCGCGACGACCCCTCGGCCTGGAACGCGTTCGCGGCGACGGTCGGTTCCGCGGCGCGCGCCGCGAAACGCGCGAACGTCACGCTCGCGCTGCGCAACGCGGCCGGAACGATCTGCGAGAACGCCGCGGACGCGCGACGGATCGCCAAGGACGTCGACAGTTCGTGGCTCCGCCACGCGCTCGACGCGACGTCGCTCGACGATGCCGACGACGCGCACGCGTTGCTCGCGAAGAGCACGATCGCGTTCCACGCGATCGACGGATTGCGTACGTTCGCGAACGCAACGGATTTCGGTGCGCGCCGACTCGTCGAACGCGTGGCGCGCTTTCGCGGATTCGTCGCGCTCGAGGCGACCGATGCGGGCTCGGATCGGCGCGGATATCACGACGCCGTCGCGCGTTTCGCGGCGCTTCGCGCGAGCGCGCTCGCCGGCATCGGAACGTCGTGATGCCCCGGAGCGACTCCGGGGCATCTTCGGACCCCGACCGAGATGCCGTCTGCATGCCCGGTTAGAGACCTGTCATCGACAGGTGGGTGCGGCCCGGGCGCCTCGGGTCCGAACGGATTCGGTCCCTCGTCGTATCCGGAGCTTGAGCTCCCTTGGTGTTTACATTGGTCCTACACCTAGGCAAGTACGCGTGCGAGCGCAGTCGAGATCCGGCTTTTAGTATCTCACGCACGGTCAAGACTTGACGGCGGACCGAAGGACCTAAAGGCCCTTCCGGTTCCGCGCGAGCCACGTGCGAAGTCCGTCGGCGGGGAGCGGCTCGGCGAAGAAAAACCCTTGCGCGATGCTGCATCCCATGACGCGCAGGAGTTCGGCTTGGGCCTTGCTCTCGACGCCCTCGGCGATGACGCCCATGTTGAGCGCTTTCGCGAGCGAGAGGATCATCCCGACGATCGGTTCGCTCGCGATCGATTCGCCGCCCGACGCCGTGATGAAGGCACGATCGATCTTGATGAGATCGATCGGGAAGCGATCGAGATAGCGGAGCGACGACGAACCGATTCCGAAATCGTCGACGCAGAGGCGGACGCCGAGCGCCTTGAGCTGCCAGAACGCATCGACGATCGCGGCGTCGTGCTCGGCCATCACGGTTTCGGTGATCTCGAGCAAGAGTCGATCGCCGGGGAGCGCGTGCTCGGCGAGGACGCGCTCGACGTCGCTCACGAACTCGGGTTCGCGGATGTGCCGTACCGAGAGATTGACGCCGACGGTGAACGCCGGATCGATGTCGGAGAGCGACGCGAGGACGCGACACGCGCCGTCGAGCGCGAAACGTCCGAGCGCGACGATCGAGTCCGACTTCTCCGCGAGCGCGACGAATTCGGTGGGCGCGATCTCGCCGTAGATCGGATGACTCCAGCGCATGAAGGCTTCCATGCCGTGCGCGCGGCCGGACGACAGATCGACGACGGGTTGGAAGACCATGCGGAACTCGTCGCGCAGGAGCGCGGAATGGATGTCCGTGCGCAGACGCGCGGCGCGTCCGGCTTCGAGTCGCATCGCCTCGTCGAAGACTTCGCAGCGCGAGCGACCCAGACGCTTCGCGCGGTACATCGCCGCGTCCGCGTCGCGCAGCACGGCCTCGCTCTGGCGATACGCGGGCGTGACCATCACGAGCCCGATGCTCGGCGAGATCGCGATCTCGCGCCCCGCGATCCGATACGGACGACGGATCGACACGCGCACCGCCTCGGCGAACGCCTTCGCGCCGTCGAGATCGACGTCGAACAGAAGAAATCCGAATTCGTCGCCGTGGAGGCGTGCCACGAAATGACGGCCGTAGGTCTCGTCGAGCAGACGCATGGCCGTCGCCGCGAGGAGTTCGTCGCCCGCCGCGTGACCGAGGCTGTCGTTGACGGGCTTGAATTCGTCGAGATCGAGAAAGAGCACGGCCGCGCGCGTCGTGCGGGCGTCGAGCGTGCGGCGCAGTTCCTCGACGAACGCCGCGCGGTTCGGGAGACCCGTCAATTGATCGTGCGTCGCTTCGAACGTCAGTCGTTCCACGGCGTCGAGGCCGCCCGTGACGTCCGTGACCAGCGCGAGCGCGCAGGCGTCGGGGCCGAAGGCCGTTCGATCGTCGATGCGCGAGATCTCGACGTCGAGCGCGCGGACGACGCCGTCCCGCGTAGTAACGCGGTGGTCGACGTGAAACGTATCGAAGGTGCGATCGAAGTGCTCGACGAGACAGTCGTCGAGTCCGGGAAAGATCGAAAGCGTCCGTTCGGCGTCGAGGTGCGCCCATAGCGTCGGATTCGCATCGAGGATCCGACCGCGCGCGTCGAGCACCGCCATGCCGATCCGCGAATGACCGAGCGCGCCGAATCCCGAGCATTCTTCGCGCGTGAGAAGCCGATCGTCGTGGGTCGGTACCGTCAAGTCCATCCTCGTTCGGGCGTGATGCCGCCGTAAGCCCGTACATCCTACATCGGCTCGCTTACCTGCGGGCGACATGCGGGGCCGCTCGCGCGCGAGCGCGACGCGCGTCACATCCCTACCGGGAACGCACGGGCCGGCCGGCCTCCCGTGCTACAATCCGGCCGCCCAACGATGACGCACACTCGATCGGCCGGAAGCGAGGCGTTCCCTTCGCTCGTCACGTCCCCGCCGTCGATCGCGTTCGATGCGGCGGTGGCGGCATTCCACCGCGCGGATTATTCGGCGTGCATGGCCGTCGCGGACGCGCACGGCGACGATCTCGCGACGCAGATCGTCGCGACGCTCGCGTCGTTCTATCGCTATTTCGAACCCGAAACGAAATCCGAACGAGCGCGCCGGATCGCGGGTCTCGCATGCCGCTCCGAATCCGCGTCGCCCGGCGAGGCGATGTGGATCCGGTACATCCGCACGATCGGGGCCGAACGTACGAGCCACTGTCAGGACCATCTCGACGAAGTGCGTTCGGTGCGCGACGCCGCACGGGACGCCGGCATCGCGGACGTGGCATCCTACGCGCATCTCTCGCTCATGGAACGCGCGTACATCGACGGCGACCCGGGCGAGCTCGAAGCGCTCGCGGCCGAACTCGATTCGGCTTCGGACATGGACGCGCTCGCGCGTTGGCGCGGACCGCTGACGCTCGCGTGGCAGGCCTCCGACCTCGGAGACGACGAGAATCTGCTCGCGTGTTGCCTGACGAGTTTCGACCGCATGGAACGCCTGCCGTACCGTCATGCATATTACGAAGCGATCACGCTGCGCGAGACGGCGCACGTCGCGCACGAGACCGATCGACTCGGGCTGATCCGACGCGTCGCATCGCACCTCGACGCGCGAGCGTGGGCGCCGGAACTCGATTTCTATCACGGCGTCGCGCGCTATCACGTCGCGAGCATGTACTTCCTCCACGGCGCGCGCGAGACGGCCCGCGGCCACGTCGAGCGCGGGCTCGCGGCGATCGCCCTTCCGTGGGCGCGCCTGCGCCTGCAAACCGAACAGGTTCGGATCGCCTCCGCGGTGCCCGTCGCGGCGCAACTCACGACGGCGATCGCCGCGCTCTGCGAAGCGGCCGAAGCGCTCGTATGGGAAGAGTTCGATCGCGCGGAGCGTCTGCTCTTGCTCGAGATCGCGGCGCTCGTGCACGCGTCCGCGCCGGCCGCCGCCCGCCGCTTTCGCGAACGCTTCCGTCGCTCGCGGACGATGCCCGAACGGCTCGCCGTGCAGCGAGGCGAGATCAAGACGCTCCTCGGCGAGCGGATGCTCTCGGGGATCGCCGCGGCGGCGGCGGGTCACTCGTACGAGGCGATCGCGAAACTCTCCGATGCGATCGTCGCCTGGCAGACGACGGTCCGCGTGCCGTGGCGTGCGGCCGTCTCCGCGTACCATCTCGCGCGCGTGACGGGCGCGCCGCGCGATATCGCGAACGCGCGAGCGCTCCTCAACCGCTGGCCCGATTCGCCCTTCGCGGCGCGCATCGCGTGCGAGACCTCGTATCCGCTGTGAACGCGCGGCGTTTCGCGCGCCGCGCCGTCCGCGATTTCGGATTCGCGGTTCGCGGCCCGCGTGCGGTCCGTCACACGTCGTCCGAAAACGCGTCCCATCACAAACCGAAATCCCTCGATTAGCGTATCATCGATCGTACGCGCCGCGCCGTCCCGGGCGACGCGAAACACACCGCTCCTTATTAGAGAGGGTCGTTCTTCCATGTCCGCTTTCTTCGCCGCCTTCGTGGCCGCGTTCGCATCCCTCTCGCATCCCGGCGCGCACGCGGCTTCGTCGTTCGCGACGACGCATCACCGCGTGACGGCGGATGCCGTGATCCCGGTCGCCAAGGCGCCGCTCTCGTTCAGCCCGTCCACCATCCACGGTCCTATCGCGAAGTAACGTCCGCTCGCGGCGTGCCCGTCCGTCCGAGGACCGGCGCGTACGTCGCGAGCGCGCGTTCGCGCGCGACGGCGTGGTCGACGATCCGCTCGGGGTACTCGCGTCCGAGCCGTACGCCGCGTCCTTCGGCTTCGATCGGCGTCATCGTCCACGGCGCGTGGAGCGCGCGGCCCGAGAGGTCGCGTAACTCGGGCAACATCGACTTCAAGAAGGTTCCGTCGGGATCGAAACGCTCGCTCTGCGTCGTCGGATTGAAGACGCGGAAGTACGGTGCGGCGTCCGTTCCGGTCGACGCCGACCACTGCCAGCCGCCGTTGTTGGCCGCCTTGTCGCCGTCCGCGAGTCGCTCTTCGAAGTAGCGCTCCCCGAGCCGATAATCGAGCAGCAGATCTTTCGTGAGGAACGACGCGACGATCATCCGCAGGCGGTTGTGCATCCAACCGTACGTGTTGAGTTGGCGCATCGCCGCATCGACGATCGGATACCCGGTCTTCCCGTCGCACCAGGCCTTCCAGTCCGACGACGACTCGCGATAGCGCAAGCGCTTCGCGCGTTCGTCGAACGGCTCGGCGGCGACGTGCGGAAAATTCGCGAGGATCTGCTGGTAGAAATCGCGCCAGATCAGCTCGCCGAGCCACGTGTCGACGCCCGCGCGGGCGCTCGCCGCGCGTTCCGCGCGCGCCTCGAGCGCGGCGACGACGCACGTTCGGATCCCGATCGTGCCCGCGCGGAGATGCGGCGAGAGGTGCGCCGTCCCCGCGACCGCCGGAAGATCGCGCGCGGTCGCATACGCGTCGACGGCTCCCGCGAAAAATTTGGCCAGCATTTTTTTCGCCGCCGCCTCGCCGCCGACCGGGAAACGATCGGAACGCTCGTATCCGTACGCGCGCGGTTCGGGGATCTCGCGCGTCTCGCCGATCGCGTCGAGGGGGGCGAGGACGCGCGCGAGCGACGCCGTCGAATTCGCGACCGCGCGCTCGTCCTCGCGCAAACGTTCGAGCCAACGCCGCTTGTAGGGCGTGAAGACCGTGTACGGTTTCTCGTCGGCCTTGAGCACGTCGCGCGCGCCGAAATACACGTGGTCGGTACACGGCACCACGGTCGCGCCGTCGCCGCGGAACGCGTCGCGCACGGCGCGATCGCGCGCGATCGCCCGCGGTTCGTAATCGACGTTGAAGTAGAGCGCGGTCGCACCCGTGCGTTTCGCGAGCGCGCGCAACTCGACGCCGAAGTCGCCTTCGAGTAGCGCGAGATCGCTCCCGCGTTCGCGCAACGCCGTCCGCAGTTCCGCGAGCGCGTCGAAAAAGAACGAGACGATCGGCGCGCCGACGGTCGGGCCGGCCAAGAGTTCGGGATCGAGCACGAACGCGCAGACGACGCGCTCGCTCTCGCGCGTCGCCCGTTCGAGCGCGCGATGGTCCGCGAGGCGCAGGTCGCGCCGGAACCAGACGATCGACGTGCCGTGACGCTCCGACATGCTCCGAGATCTTTCACCCCGCACGCGTGCGAGGAGCCGACTAGCGTTCGATGAAGACCGGTGCGTGCAGATCGCGCTCACCGAACTCGCGTTACCGCTCGTCCATACGTTTACCATCTCGCGCGGTTCCGAATCCGTCGCACGCACGGCGATCCTGCGACTGGATTGGAACGACGTCGTCGGTTTCGGCGAATCGGCCCCGTCGGCGCGTTACGACGAAAGCCTCGCGACGGTGCGCGCCGTGCTCGGCGGTCGCGACGTCTCGGGCGGCGATCCGTACGCGCTCGAGACGCTTCTCGACGGACTGCCGCCGGGCGCGAGGTGCGCGCTCGACGTCGCGTTGCACGACACGATCGGCAAGGATCTCGATCGTCCGCTGTGGCGACTCTTCGGTCTCGATCCGACGGCGACGCCCGTCACGTCGTTCACGATCGGCATCGATACGCCGGAGAAGATGCTCGCGAAACTCGACGAGATCCGCACGCACCCGATCGTCAAGGTCAAGCTCGGATTCTCGGGCGAGCTCGAGGTCGTGGCGGCGATGCGCGCGCGTTATTCGGGGACGATCCGCATCGACGCGAACGAAGCGTGGACGCCGGAACAAGCCGTACGGAATCTCGCCGAACTCGAACGGCACGACATCGAGTTCTGCGAACAACCGATTCCCGCGGGGACGCCCGAACGCTTGCGTTGGATTCGCGAACGATCGAAGATCGCGATCGTCGCGGACGAAGACGCGCGGGACGCGCGCGATCTCCCGAGACTCGCCGGATGCGTCGACGGCGTGAACGTCAAGCTCGTGAAGTGCGGCGGCATCCGCGCGGCGCTCCGGATGATCCACGTGGCGCGCGCGCTCGACTTCCGCATCATGCTCGGGTGCTTCGTCGAGAGTGCCGTGTTGACGGCCGCGGCCGCGCACCTCTCGCCGCTCGTCGATTGGGCCGATCTCGACGGACCGTTTCTCACCGCGCGCGATCCGTTCGACGGCGTACGATACGACGCCGGCAAGATCGTGTTGTCGGACGCGCCCGGGCTCGGCGTCGTGCAACGCGAAGCGCTCGCGGCGTTCGCGGCATAGCCGCGTTGCGCCGGTACGCCGTGCTGGCGCCCGGGCTGTTCGCGACGCGCGCGGCGAAGACGGCGCACGGCGCGATCGCGTACGGTGAGGATCCCGTGGTCGCCGTGATCGATCCGAGCCGCGCGGGCGAACGCGTTCGCGACGCGGTGCCGTATCTCGATTCCGACGCGCCGATCGTCGCGAGCGTCGCGGACGCGCTCCGGTTCGATCCCACCGCGCTCCTGATCGGCATCGCACCCGCGGGCGGCGCCCTTCCGCCCGCCTGGCGCGCGGAAGTGGAACGGGCGATCGACGCGCGGCTCGAGATCGTGAGCGGACTCCACGAGCGGCTCGGCTCGGACGACGCGTTCGCCCGCCGCGCGGCGGACGCACGCGTGCGCATCGTCGATCTGCGCGATACGCCGCCGCCGCGCATCTTCACGGGCGAGGCGTTCGACGTCGCCGCGCGCGTCGTACTCTTCGTCGGAAGCGATTGCGCCGTCGGCAAGATGACGGCCGCGCTCGAACTCACGCGCGCCGCGCGCGACGCGGGCGAGCGCGCGGCCTTCGTCGCGACGGGGCAGACCGGGATCGCGATCGCCGGAAGCGGGACCGCGATCGATCGCGTGATCTCCGACTTCGCGAGCGGCGCCGTCGAGGAACTCGTGCTCGCCGCGCGCGACGCGGACGTCGCGTTCGTCGAAGGTCAGGGCGGGATCGCGCATCCGGCATACGCGCCCGTCACGCTCGCACTCCTCTTCGGCGCGGCGCCGGACGCCCTCGTGCTCGTGCACGCCGCGACGCGCACGCACGTCGAGGGCTTTCCGACGCCGATCCGCCCGCTCCGCGAACTCGTCGACCTCTACGAGGCGCTCTGCGCGACGGTGAAACCCGCGAAGGTCGTCGGCATCGCGCTCAACACGCACGGCCTCGACGACGCCGAGGCCGAGCGCGCGATCGCGGACGCGCGCGCCGCGACGGGGTTGCCGTGCGACGACGTGGTGCGACACGGGCCGCGGTCGTTCTACGCGGAGATCGCGCCCGGCTTCGCGCGCAAGACGTCGGCGGTCGCATGACGGGCGCGCGCCGATCGGTCCTCGCGCTCGTCGCGCTCGCGGCACTCTTCGGGTGTTCGCGCGTCGGCGACGGCGGCGCGCCGGGCGACGCGGCGTCGCGCGGCATCCTGCGCATCGGAAGTCCGGACGAACCCGATAATCTCAATCCCATGTTCGCGCACACCGACGCGACGGACCAAGTCGACGCGTTCATCTTCGCGCCCGTCTTCCGCTACGACGCGCGCGGGAATTTCGTCCCCGAGCTCGCGACCGAGGTACCGACGTACGCGAACGGCGGCATCTCGCGCGATTCGAAAACGATCGTGTTGCATTGGCGTCGCGGCGTGCGTTGGTCCGACGGCGCGCCGCTCACCGCGCGCGATCTACGGTTCACGTGGCGCGCCGTTCGCAACCCCGCGAACAACACGAAGCTCGTCTCCGGGTGGGACGACATCGACGCGATCGACGTGCCCGACGACTACACGGCGATCCTCCGGCTGCGACGACCGAACGCCGACGTGCTCGGAAGTCTCGGCGGCGGCGGCGGGTCCGCCTACCCGCCGCTCCCCGAACATCTGCTCGGAAAACTCCCCGATCTCAACCGCGCCGCGTTCAACGCCGCGCCGATCTCGAGCGGGCCGTGGACGCTCGCGAAATGGAATCACGGCTCGTCGCTCGAGTTCGTGCCGAACCCGACGTATTGGCGCGGCCCTCCGAAACTGCGCGGGATCAGCTTTCGCGTCGTCCCCAATCCCGATACGCTCGTGACGCAGCTCGCGACGCACGAGATCGACGTGCTCCCGAACGTCCCCGAGCAACAGGTCGGCGCGATCGGAAACGTCGCGGGGATCCGCGTCGTGCGCGCGCTGAGCGCGAACTGGCGCCGGCTCGAAATGAACTGCGCGAAGCCCGCGCTCTCGGACGTGCGCGTGCGGCGCGCGATCGCGGAGGCGATCGATTGGGATCGGCTCGATCGCACGGTCTATCACGGGCTCAACGTGCGCGCGCGCAGCGACATCTTCCCGCAGTCGTGGGCCGCGCCGAAGATCCCGCTCGTACGCTACGACCCGACCGAGGCGCGCGCGCTCCTGGACGCCGCGGGTTTCGTCCCGGGCCCGGGCGGCGTGCGCCGACGCGGCGACGTGACGTTGCACCTCACGATCTCCGCGACGACGAAACCCGGAAACGCCGAGGCCGAACTGCAGATGCAACAGGACCTGCACGCGATCGGCATCGCGCTCGAGATCAAGAACTATCCGGCGAGCCTGCTCTTCGCGCTCGAAGGTCCGCTCTACGGCGGACGTTACGATCTCGAATGGTCGATCGACACGAACGGACCCGATCCCGACAATCAAGGCAATTGGAGCGCGGACTTCCTCCCGCCGCACGGCGCGAACACGAGTTTTCTGCGCGATCCCGTGATCACGCAGACTTCGGACGCGGCGATCCGCACGTTCGATCGCGCGAAACGTAAGGCGCTGTACCAACGGGAGGAGGAGCGCATCCACGAACTCGTCCCGGCCGTCTTCCTCTATTGGGAGAACACGACGACCGCCTACGACGCCCGCCTGCGCGGGTACGCGCCCGCCGCCTTCATCACCAATAATTGGAACTCGTACGCGTGGACGCGCTGAGATGTTGAGGATCGCGCATCCCGTGGCGGGCGAGGAGATGCTCGTCGCGACGGGTCCGGTGCGCGAGGCGATCGTTTCCTGGAACACGCTCGCGCTCGACGGACGGATCGATCTGCGCGCGAACGCCCGCGACGGACGGACGTCCGCGTGGTTGCCGTACGTTCGTTTCGCGAGCGACGAGCGGCGCTCGCTCGACGGTCGCGAGACGTTCGTGCGGATCGCGACGGACGTCGTACGCGCCGACGTCGATCTCGTCACGATCGGCATCCGTTCCGAAGGTCCGCTCGACGCCGCGTTCGTGAGCACGCCCGACTACGGCGCGCCGTCGGGGATCGTGGCGATGCCCGCGCTCGAACTCGCCGTCCCGCCGCTCTCGCAGTACGTCGCGGCGCATCCGCGCGAGCGCGGGTGGTGCGCGCCCGCGTCGCTCGCGATGCTGCTCGCGTATCGCGCGTATCCCGTCGACGTGGCGATCGTCGCGCGCGAGGTCTACGACGCGCACTACGGCGGCACGGGAAATTGGACGTTCAACACGGCGTTCGCGGGGACGCTCGGCTTTCGCGCGGCCGCGGTCCACCTGCGCGACCTCGCCCACGCCCACGCGTTTCTCGCCGACGACGTGCCGCTCGCGCTCTCGATCGCGTGGCGCGCGAACGAACTTCCGGGAGCGCCGATCCCCGAATCCGCGGGACACCTCGTCGTGTTGCGCGGGATCGATCCCAGCGGCGACGCGCTCGTGAACGATCCGGCTCGACCGGACGTCGCGTGCGTCTATCCGCGCGAGGCGTTCGAACGCGCGTGGCTCGGACACGGCGGCGTCGCGCTCGCCGTCGTCCCCGCACCGCTCGTCACGACGCTCCTGAACCTCGCGAACGGATGAGCGAGCGCGCGGCCGTCGCGCAACCCGCCGATCGCGTCGGCGCGCGGAGCGCGCGCACGGCGCCGTTCCATCTCGTGCTCGTCGAACCGCAGATCCCGCCGAATACCGGCAACGTCGCGCGTCTCTGCGCCGCGACCGGCTGCGCGCTCCATCTCGTGGAGCCGCTCGGCTTCTCGATCGACGATCGCGAACTCAAACGCGCGGGGCTCGATTATTGGCACGCGCTCGACGTGACGGTCCACGCCTCGCTCGACGCGTTCGTCGCCGGATGGCGCGGCGGGATGTGGTTGCTCTCGACGCGCGCGTCGCGCGCGTATACGGAAGCGGCGTTCGCACGCGGCGACGCGATCGTGTTCGGCAAGGAGACCGCGGGTTTGCCCCAAGCGCTCCTCGACGCGCATGCGGATCGAGCGCTCCGGATTCCGATGCGCGGCGACGCCGTGCGGAGCCTCAATCTCTCGACCGCCGTCGGCGTCGTGGCGTACGCGGCGCTCGCGCGCGTCGGCTTTCCGGAGATGCGATGAGCGCCGCGGCGCGGGACGCGACGGGCGCGATGGCCGCGATCGAGGCGCGCGTGATCGCGTGCGAGCGATGTCCCGAATTGCGGGCGTACTGCGCCGAAATCGCGCGCGTGAAAAAACGCGCGTATCTCGCGCAGACGTATTGGGGACGGCCGGTTCCGGCGTTCGGCGATCCGAACGCGTCGGTCGTGCTCGTCGGCCTGGCGCCGGGCGCGCACGGGTCGAATCGAACGGGCCGGATGTTCACGGGCGACGGTTCGGGCGAGTGGCTCTACCGCGCGCTCTATCGCGCCGGTTTCGCGAACCAACCGACGCAGCGCGATCGCGCCGACGGTATGGCGTTACGCGACGCGCTCATCACGGCCGCCGTGCGCTGCGCGCCGCCGAAGAACAAGCCGACGCCCGAAGAGCGCGCGCGTTGCTTCCCGTATCTCGTGGAAGAACTCGGCGCGCTCTCGCGTTTGCGCGTCGTCGTCGGACTCGGCGCGATCGGCACCCGGGCGGCGATCGAAGCGCTGCACGCGAACGGCTACGCGTTCGCATCCCGGCTCGCGTTCGGACACGGCGCGGAAGCGGACGCGCTCCGCGGGGACGCGCGCGTGACGCTGATCGCGTCGTACCATCCGAGCCGCCAGAACACGAACACGGGCGTGCTCACGGAGCCGATGCTCGACGCGATCTTCGCGCGCGCGGCGTCGCTCGCGAGCGCGTGCGACTCGAACGAGTTCGCCCGCGCGCCGAGCGTGAAGCGCCGTGGCGCGGCCTGCGGGGCGTGACGCCGAAGCGTTCGCGAGCGCCGCACGCGGCCGAGCGGGGTGCCTCGAGCGAACGGCACGTCGCACTGCTCCGCGCCGTCAACGTCTCCGGAACGGGTCTCGTGACGATGGCGACGCTTCGAGAAACGTTCGAGGCCCTCGGACTGCGCGACGTCCGCACGATCTCGCAGAGCGGCAACGCGATCTTTACGGTCGACCGCGCCCTTCCGACGATCGAAACGATCCTGGGACGCGAGCTCGAGCGACGACTCGGACTCGCGACGACGATCCTCGTGCGCGACGCCGGTGCCTGGCGAGACCTGATTCGCGCGAATCCGTTCGTCGACGACGCGCGCTCGATCCCGTCTCATACGCTCGCGATGCCGCTCCGCGAGCGCCCGGGCGACGACGCCGTCGCCGCGCTGAGCCAAGCGATCGTCGGCCCCGAACGCATCGCGCTCGTCGATCGCGTGCTCTACGTCGTCTATCCGGACGGCATCGGCGAATCGAAGCTCACGACGCGCGCGATCGAACGCTATCTCGAAACCCGCGGAACCGCGCGAAATTGGAATACGGTTCGAAAGATCGACGCCGCACTATCCCTCGACGCCTAGGGATCGCCCGCACGACCGATCCGAATCGCCCTTACGGAGCCGTCGTCGATTCGGATTTTTTCGCGTAGACCACGGCCGTCGACGTTCCCGTCGGCGTGAGCAGCAGTTGCTCGTCGCGAACCTCGAAACCGTAGGCCAGTTGGCGCGAACCTTCGATCACGCGAAGCGTCTTGCCCGAAACGGACCACGTATCGGTCTCGTTTTTGGTCGTGCTGCTGCCGCCCGTGACGGCGGAGATCCCCGCATTCGCCGCGTAGGCCGCGAGCAACGTGCCGCCCGATTCGAAGCGGAGCGCCGTGAACTGCGGATAGCCCGGTTTCGGATTCTTTCCCGCGGTATCGGCGTTGATCTCCCACGAACCGACGAGCGGCGACGTCGCGCGCTTCGCGGTCTGGACGTCGTGTTCGGCGTGCGCGCACGCGGCGAGGGACGCGGCCAGGAGCGCGCCGATCGCGAGGTTTCCCAATCTCTGCATCGGATCGATCCTTCCCGCGTTCGCGCGCGACGAAGCGCGAACGCTACGAAGGCGCACGGGCCGCGGCGCCGTTCTTCACGCGAAGCTGGAGACCGAGATCGCGTAGCGAGGCGTCGGGGACGCCCGAGGGGGCGTCCATCATGAGATCGCGGGCCATCTGGTTCTTCGGAAACGCGATGACGTCGCGGATCGACGTTTCGCCGCACGCGAGCATCGCGAGACGGTCGACGCCCCACGCCATCCCGCCGTGCGGCGGCGCGCCGTACCGGAGCGCCTCCATGAAGAAGCCGAAACGGTCCTCGATCGTCTCGTCCGACATCCCGAAGACGTCGTGAAAGATACGGTACTGAAATTCCGGATCGTTGATGCGGATCGAGCCGCTGCCGAGTTCGAAACCGTTGAGCACGAGATCGTAATGTTGCGCGCGGATCGCCGTCGGATCGCTCGCGAGCAGCGCTTCCTGACCCGGAAGCGGCCGCGTGAACGGATGGTGCGTCGGCACGATCGCCCCCGTCTCCGCATCCCGTTCGAAGAGCGGAAAATCCATCACCCAACAAAACGCGAACGCCGCGCGATCGCGCAGGCCGAGGGCCTCGGCGACGTGGAGTCGGAGCCGCCCCGCGACGTCGGTCGCGAGCGCGGTCGACCCCGCGACCAGGAGCAGCGCGTCGCCCGGCTCGGCGCCCGCGCGTTCGCGGACGTTCTCGACCGTCGCGTCGTCGAGCAGTTTCGCGATCGACGATTTCCAGCCGTCCGCCGGATAGGAGATCCAGATCAAGCCGCCCGCGCCGAAACCCTTCGCGGCTTCGGTGAGCGCGTCGAAATCGCGCCGCGAGAGCGACGCGCCGCCGGGATATCGCACCGCGACGATGCGGCTCGCGTCCGTGCCGACGTGCTCGGCGAGAAACTTGATCGACGTCCCCGCGAACGCGTCCGCGACGTCGGCGAGTTCGAGTTCGAAACGCAGATCGGGCTTGTCGCTTCCGAACCGGCGCATCGCGTCGGCGAACGTGAGGCGCGGGATCGGCCGCGGGATCGCGTGTCCGAGCGCCTTTTCCCACACGTAGGCGATGCAGTCTTCCATGATCGCGACGACGTCTTCTTGTTCCACGAACGACATCTCGACGTCGAGTTGCGTGAACTCCGGTTGCCGATCCGCGCGCGAGTCCTCGTCGCGAAAACAACGCGCGATCTGCATGTAGCGTCCGAGACCGCCGATCATGAGGATCTGCTTCAACAACTGCGGCGATTGCGGGAGCGCGTAGAACGAACCGCCCGCGAGCCGGCTCGGAACGAGAAAATCGCGCGCGCCTTCGGGCGTCGACTTGATGAGACACGGCGTCTCGATCTCGAGAAAATCGCGCGCGTCGAAGAAGTCGCGCATCGCTTTTACGATCCGATGTCGGACGGCGAGATTGTGTTGCAGCCGCGGGCGACGCAGATCGAGGTAGCGATACTTCAGGCGTAACGATTCGTCGACGTCGGCATCGACGTTGATCGGAAAGGGCGGCGTCTGCGAACGCGCGAGGACGTCGACCGACGCCACGGCGACCTCGACGGCGCCCGTGGCGAGCTTGGCGTTCTCGGTTCCGCCGGGCCGCACGCGGACCGTCCCGCGGATCGCCACGACGTCCTCGTTACGGAGCGTCTGACCGCGCTCGAACGCCGCCGCTTCGACGGGATCGAAGACCGTTTGCGTGATGCCGTCGCGATCGCGCAGATCGATGAAGACGAGCCCGCCGTGATCCCGACGCCGGTTCACCCAGCCCCGCACGAGCACGCTCTCGCCGACGTCGCTCGGTCGGATGGCGCCGCACGAGCGCTTCGATTCGCTAGGCACGTTCTTGCTCCAACGCGGTCTCGATGCCGCTCACGTAGTGAAACTGATAGACGAGTTCGCGCGCGAAGCCGGGCCCGCGCGCGCCGCGCCGATCGAGCGCCGCGACGAGTTTCGGAACGCGCGCGAGCGCCGCGTAGATCGCGCGCGAGACGGGCGTCATCCCGAGCCGCAACCGCACGACGAACGACGGATGCTTGCGCGCGAAGCGCACGGTCGAACGTCCGGCGAGTTCCATCTTCCGTTTCTGCTCGTCGTACGGAACGTATTGCCAGTGGTAGTTCGTCGCGTCCGTGTCGTAGACGATCCGCAAGCCCGCGCGCTCGAGCCGATAACCGAGCTCGAGATCCTCGTGACCGTAACCCGTAAAACGCTCGTCGAAGCGCCCGACGCGATCGAGATCGGCCTTACGCACCGACGCGTTGCCGGTCATGAAGTACAGCCACGACAGCCGCTTGCGCGTGCGCGGGTGGAGCGGTCGGCGCTGCGCGGGATCGGCGCGCAAGCGCTCGTAGTCGTCGAGCGTGTCGACCTGTAACTCCTGGCCGACGACGGCAATGCCGGTCGCGGCGGCGTGATGCGCGAGATGCCGTTCCAAGAGATCGGGCGACGCGATGATGTCGGAATCGGTGAACAGCACGACGGCGCCGCGCGCGGCCGCGATCCCCGCGTTGCGCGCCATCGCGCGTCCGTCGTACGGCCCCGGAAGATGGCGCACGTTCGGATGATCCGCGGCGATCTCCGCGAGGAATTCCGCGGTGCCGTCGACCGACATCGAGTCCGCGACGACGATCTCGTAACGATCGGGCCGGACGCTCTGCGCGAGCAGGGCCGGGACGACGACGCGCAGCGTTTCGAGCCGATTGTACGTCGGGATGACGACGGTGAGTTCGGGGGCGTTCATACGGTGTCGATCGCGAGAACCTTCGCGTGGGAGTCGAGTAACGCACGCGCGGCGGCGACGATCTCGTCGCGCGAGCGGGCGAGCGCGGCCCCGTCTTCCGACGGCGCCTTGCGCAAGCACGAGGACGGTACGCGATACGGCGACCATTCCCGCGAGCTGAGATTGAAATAGCGGTGTTCGAAGAGCACGACCGTCGGCCTGCGCGTCGCGCTCGCGACGTGCGTCGCGCCCGTATCGACCGTGACGACGAGCCGACTCTTCTCGAAGACGGCCGCCCATTGCGCGAACGAGAGCCCGCCGACCACGGCGTCGGCGACGCCCGTCGCGCGGAGCGCTTCCGCTTCCGCGGCCACGTCGTTGCCGTGCGTCACGACGATCGCGAGTCCGAACGCGCGGAGACGACGGACGAGTTCCACCACGTTCTCGAACGTGCTGCCGTCGCGGAACCAGCGCGGCGCGAGGTGGAACGCGATCGCGTTCGCCGGGACGCGCGCGACCGCGGTACGATCGGCTTCGTCGATCGGTACGATCAACTCGTCGCGCAGCCGCGTTCCGCCGGCGAGCGAGACGAGATCGTTCACCTGATCGACCTCGTGACGGACGTGGCGCGCGGGATCGCGGTCGCTCAGTTCCGGATCGGCTTGCGAGATGGCGAGTCGCGTGAGATAGATCCGCGCGGTCGCGCGCGCGACGTAGCGTCGCACGTACGTATACCCGACGCGGACGCGCGCGCCCGTCGCGCCGACGAGCGCGAGATCGGGCGCGCACGGCGCGAGCGCGATCGCGATGTCGCACGCGCCGCGAAAGCGCCGACCGAACGTCGCGGGGGGCGTCGCCGCGGGCAACACGTGGATCTCGTCGACGTCGGGGTTGCGTTCGACGACGACGTAGTTGTGACGGCTGCAGACGAGCGAGACGTGCGCGTCGGGCCACGACCGGCGCACCGACGCGATCGCGGGCGTGGAGAGGATGAGATCGCCGACGCGATCGAGTCGCGAGAGGACGATCCTCACGCGCGCGCCGCGCGATCGAGCTCTTCGAAGTACCGCTCGCGCGCGAGCGCGCGCGCGCGCCGCGATTCGCGCCCCGAGAGCGCGCGATCGGCCGGGAGGCGGGCGATCGCGCGTTCGAGACGTTCGATCCGTCCCGTTCGACGCGCGAGGCGATGGAAGCCCTTGCGCACGGGATCGTCGCCCGTCGCGAGCACGACGCGCCACGTATCGTGGAGCTCGCGCAACTGCACGGCGGTCCGCGCTTGCGCCCGCGCCTGACGGACCATCCCCGGCACGTTCTCCGCGCGCGGCCGCGGCTTGTAATGGAACGCGACGGCGTACCGCGCGAAGCTGCCGCGCACGCCCGCGGCGCGCAGGCGGAGTCCGAGCTCGATGTCTTCCCAGCCGTACTCGCGAAACGACTCGACGAACGCGCCGACGGCGCGCAGCGTCGCGAGCGGAACCGAGACGTTCGACGTCCAGAAAAAATTGCCCGAATAATTCGCGGGCGTCCACGTCGGCGTCGGGAGACGCTCGAAGCTCTCCGTGTTGATGACGGCGCCGCTCACGACGTTCTCGGGCGTCCGCGCGTGCGCGCGCAGGTGCTCCGCGACGAAACGCGGGATCGGCAACACGTCGTCGTCGATGAAGATGATCCGCTCGCCGCGCGCGCGCGCGATCCCGGCGTTGCGCGCGCGCGCGAGTCCGGCATTCTCCTGGCTCACGACGGTGAACGCGCACGTCGCCCGCGCGCGCGCCGCCTCGATCACCTCGCGCGTGCCGTCGCGCGACCCGTCGTCGACGAGCACGACCTCGTACGCGCCCGGGTCGACCGTCTGCTCGAAGCATGCGTCGAGCACGCGCCCGAGCAGATGCGCGCGATTATAGGTGCAGAGTTGGATCGTCGCCCGCATTAGCGGCGCTCGGCTGGGGGCATGGGCGGATGGCTTCGGCTTCGGGCCGGAGAGTGCTTGCGTGGCCGCCGCCCGTCGTGCCCGTGCCACGGAGAAGCGGCGTCGTTCGTCGCCGAGCGTTCGCCTCGGCGCGTTCAGCGCGGGATGCGGAACCGGTAGCCGAGGACGAGGATCGCGCCGCGGTTGCGATCGGCCTGCGACCCGTCGGGGAAGCGCGCCGCGAAGTTGATGTAGCGGACGCCCGCGAGGACGTCGCCCGGACCCGCGGGGTAGGCGTAGCGCGCGATCCCCTCGAGATCGCCGCCCGTTTCGGACGTCCCGTCGTGGAAGCTTTGGCCGCCGAGCACGTAGGTTCGCGCGATCGATCCCGGCAGGTACGGGCTCGCGATCGCCGAGGCTTCGAACGTCCCGCGCCGGAGCGGGAGTTCCGCGTGCAGTTCGTAGCGCAACCCCGCCAGGTGCGACCGATCGCGTTCGGCGTCGGTCACGTAGTCGGAGTCGTTCTCGAAACGCGTCACGCCGACGCCGAGCGAGACGCGGTGCGTGGGATCGTACACGCGCAGCGTCGCGAAGAGAAACGCGAGCGTCGTGTCGATCTTGCCGAGCGTGCCCACCGAGGGAATCGCGGCGATCGGCGGGAGTCCCTCGGCGTAGAGTTCGAGCGCGTCGTGACGGTACGAACCCTCGAACGTCAGGATCGGAACGCCGTCGAGCGCGGTCGATCCGCCGCCTTCTTCGTGCGCGCCGAAGAGCGGATCGACGGTCGCGCCGAGCGTCGCTTGGTCGGCGCGAGCCGGCATCGAGCCGAGACACGCGCAAGCGATCGCGACCGCTCCGAGCGCGCGGCCGAGTCGCGTCCGCGCCCGACGGATCCGACCGTCAATCATGTAGGCCGACGTTTCGTTCGCGTGCGACGGCGCTCCGCCCGCGCGACGCGAGCGACGTCACAAGACCGCGTCGAGTTTTTGCAACACGCGGCCGATGTCGATGCGCGCGACGCAGGCGAAATCGGGGCACGTCTCCTTGCGGTGATCGCCCGGGCACGGATACGTCGCGCGGACGATCGCCGTCCGCGGCCCGAGGGGCGCCCAGCGTTCGGGTTCGTCCGATTGGAGCGCGAAGATGCCGACGGTCGGCGCGCCGACGGCGGCGGCGAGATGCATCGGTCCCGAATCCATCGCGACGACCGCGCGCGCGCCCCGTGCGAGCGCCGCGAATTCGCCGATCGACGTCGTCCCCGCGAACGATACGGCCCCGGCGTCGCGTGCGATCGTCTCGGCGATCGGCCGATCGTCGTTCGTCCCGGTGACGACGACGGCGAACCCGCGCGCGACGAGCGCGCGCGCGAGCGCGACGAACCGCTCCGTCGGCCAGCGATCGCGGATCGCGGAGATGCCGCGCGTGGGGTGCAAGACGACGTACGACGGTGCGACGCGCGCCGCGGCGAGCGCGCGCGCGATCGCCTCGCGCGCCGCGGCCGTGACGACGAAGGTCGGCACGGGGTCGGGCGTGTCGCAGTCGAGCGCGCGCGCATAATCGAGTAAGATCCGGGTCCAGTGCGTCTCGCGATCGCCGCGTTCGCTCCGCACGACGACGCGCTTCGTGAAGAGCGGCGAATAGAGACGCCGCGCCTGACCGACCCGTTCGGGAATTCCGGCCAGGAACGGCAGCAGCGCGTCGCGCGGCGTCGCCCACGTCACGACGCACGCGTCGAAGCCGAACGCGCGCGCGCGCGCTACGTCGTTGCCGAGCGCGCCGTCGCTCGCCCAGACCTCCGCGAGATCCGGATTATTGACGAGGATCGCGAGGTGCGCGGGCGTGGTCAACGCGACGACCGCATCGTAGCGCGAGCGGAGCGCGCGGATCGCGGGCGTCGCGAGCAACACGTCGCCGATGCCGCCGCCGCGCGCGACGACGAGCGCCTTCATCGCGCGACCGACGCGACGTCGGCCACGATCGCGCGCGCGAGCGACCCGGCATCGGAGCGCGGCCCGAACGGGCGCGCGCGATACGGTGCGGCCCACGGTCGCCAACGCATGACGTCGGCTTCGGTCGTCGCCAGGCGCGGAAAGAGATCGACGCACGGCGTCCCCGCGAAGCCGGCGACGTGCGCGGCGCCGCCGTCGGGCGTGACGAGCGCTCGCGCCGACGCGATCGCGTCCTTCCACGCGACGACGTCGAGCCCGGCGCACGCCCGGCCGCCCGACGCGCTCGCGACGCGCGCGACGAACGCGGCGTCGTCGCCGAGCACGTCGAGCGCGAAACGCTCGCCGAGCGCGCGCGCCGCCGCGACGAAGGCCGCCTCGTCCAGTCCGGCTCGCGCGAATTTCGCACTCGTCTGGAGGACGACGCGGTCGCGAACTTCGGGCTCGCGGTCGAGGACGAGCGGACGAAGCCGTCCGAGATCGACCGTCGGCACGGGCTCGTCGTGCAGTCCCGCGCCGAGCGCGAAGATCGTCTCGACCTCGTGTTCGCGCGCGCGCCGGGCCGATGCCGGTCGCGTGCGCGCGTCGGTGACGAGCGCGCGGACGCGCAGCGTCTTGAACGGCTTCGCCCAACCCGTCACGAAACCGACGCGCCGCGGGATCCCCGCATCGCGCGCGAAGGCGTACGCGTCCATCTCTTCGGAGACGACGAGCGCCGCATCGTATCGGGCCGCGCGCGTTCGCGCGAGCGCCGTGCGGCGACTCTCGGGCGTCGACCCGTGACGCGGCCACGGGATCCGTTCGAGCACGTGCGTCCGATCGAAGGCGCGCGTCGCGAACGCATCGCGATTGCGCGTCGAGAGCACCGCGCCCAACCCGTGGCCCGCGCGACGGAGCGCGGCGACGAGCGGCGCGCACGCGAGCGCGTCGCCGATCCCGTCGCCGCGGACGATCAACACGTTCACGCCTCGTTTCGCGCGAGCGCGTTCGCGAGCGTGCTCGCGTACGTTCCGTCGAGATATTGTCCGCGCGCGATCGCGCGCACGAGCGCGGGCGCGCCGTCGTCCGTCGCGAGCGCGCGATACGCCCCGAGCGACCAGGGCGGGGCGAGCAGACGCGCCCGCGCGAGGTTGAGCGCGTAGGCGCCCGTCGCGAGTCTGGCGCGCAGGCCCGGTTCCTTGCGCAGCATCCGCGCGGCCATCCGCGCGCGTTCGGTCGTCTTGCCCGCGACGACGTCGAGCGTCTCGCTCGCGGGCGGCTTGACGTGCCAGAGGTGGGCGTCCCAGGCGAACGCACGGCGCACGTCGTGCCGTCGCAACCGCAACCCGAGTTCCGTATCTTCCCAACCGTAGAGATCGAAGTCTTCGTCGAACCCGCCGACCGCGAGCAACGACGACCGCGAAACGGAGACGTTGCACGTGCAGAAAAACGCGCCCGAATAATTGAGCAACGACGGCCGCGGACGCGTCTCGTAATCGGGGACGTTGACGATCGGCCCCGAGACCGCGTGCGGGAAGACGTCGCCCTGCGCGCGCGCGTGTGCGGCGACGAACCCGTCGGGGAGCCACACGTCGTCGTCGACGAAAACGACGATCGCGCCGCGCGCCGCGCGGATCCCCGCGTTGCGCGCCGCGCCGCGATTGGGGACCGGCGAGTCCACGAGGGTCAACGGAAAGGGAACCGCGCCCGCGCGCTCGCGCACGTACGTCGCGGTGTCGTCGCGCGACCCGTTATCGACGACGACCGTTTCGAACGGCGGCGCGTCGCGCTGCGCGACGAGCGAATCGAGCGCGCGCGCGAGAAACGCGCGTCGATCCTTCGTCGCGATCACGACGCTGTATCTCATGCCGTCGCCTCCGCGAGTAACGAGCGCGCCATCCGTTCGGCCGCGCCCCGATGACCGGCGTAGAGACCGCGCAGGCGCGCGCTCGCGGCGGCGCGTCCCGCGACGTCGTCCGCGTACGCGGCCATCCGTCGCGCGACGTCGCCCGGATAGAGCGTGCCGCGCATCTCGGGCATGAGCATCTCGTCCGTGTCGATGTTCGGTTGCGCCGTCCGCGGGAAGCGGCGGTCGACGCGGACGACGACCTCGCGTTTGAGCGGTATGCCGATCCCCGGGATCCGATCGAGGTATTGCAAGATGCCGTTCACGACGACGACCTCCGGCGCGTTGAGCGGGACGCAGACGAGCGTGGGGACGCCGAGCGCGGCGAGTTCGATGCACTTCGTCCCGGGGAGCGTGACGGCGAATCGCGCGGCGGGGGCGTGCCGCATCGCGTCGCGGACGACGGGGTACGTACTCCCGTCGGCGTCCGCGCGGATCGCGATCGCATCGCCGGTCCGCACGACGCGCCCGCGCGCGCCCCAGGCGTTCCGATGGCCGCCGTAGTTGAGGACGCGCGCGAGTTCGCCGTCGCTCGTGAACGGCGAGAGCGCGAACGCGACGTCGAGATCGGGTCGCATCCGCCGCAGATAGATCGCGGCCTGCAAGAAGAACGGCAGCATGTTCGGGAACTCGCCCTTGCGCGCGCCCGGCATGATGAGGATGCCGCCCGGTGCGAGCGTCGTCTCGCCGCGGCGCTCGTATTCGCCCGCGGCTTCACCGAACGCGCCGTCGATCGCGAGGTTGCCGACGACGTCGATGCGCTCGCGCGGCACGCGCGAACGCTCGATCGACCGCGCGTTCGCATCGTCGATCGCGTAGGCGCGACGGAGCGTCCGCGCGTCGGCCTTGCGCGCGAATTTATACGCGTGCGCGGCGCCGCCGAGCCGCGCGCGCACGCGCGCCGCGTGCATCAGATCGCCGCCGAGGTACTGCACCACGTCGACGCGATCGGGAAGCTCCGGGAGCGCGCGCCCGAGCGCGAAACGCGCGTAGTCGCCGGGATCCACGACGCGCGCGCGCGGAAACATCGCGCGCGCGACGGGCGCCTCGCTCCCCGTCGCATAATCGTCGGGGACGAAAAACAGCGTCACGTCGGTCTCCGGCGCGAGACGGTAGAGCGTCGTGACGAGCGGTCGCACCCAGCCGGCGAATTCGCCCGGACCGTTACTCGTGATCGCGATGCGCACGGATCAGCGACCGAATTCCCGGCGAGCGTAGCGATCGTCCGGGTCGCATCTCTCGGAGCTCGGAGACCGGACGAGCGCGGCCCGTCCGAATGCCGCGCGCGCGGGGCGAGCGCCCGGATCGCGACGTTGGGGCGACGGGTGGGTCGCGACGTCAGCCGCCATAACGTCGTCGGATCTCCGCGACGATATCGGTCGTGCTCTTCCCGAAAACGTGCGGCGCGAGGACGATCGTGCCGCCGTGGCCGACGACGACGGCGCGTTCGGGGAGATCCTCGATCCGATACTGCGCGCTCTTCACGTGAACGTCGGGCCGGATCCGCTCGAGCGCGACTTCGGGCGTCCGCTCGGTGAAGCCGACGACGACGTCGACGCTCCGCAGCGCCGCGACGACCGCGGCGCGATCGGCGAACGGCACGAGCGGACGCTCGGGTCCTTTGAGCGCGCGGACCGACTCGTCGGCGTTGAGTCCGAGCACGAGCGCGTCGCCCTGCGCGCGCGCCCACGCGAGATAGGACACGTGACCGGCGTGCACGAGATCGAACACGCCGTTCGTGAACACGACGCGACGTCCGCGCGCGCGCAAATCCTCGCGCCAACGGACGGCCGCTTCGAGATCGAGGACGGGTGCCGACGGCGATTCAGCCATGCGGCTCGGCATCGACGAGCGCGAGGATCTCGTCGGGCGACGCCGTCGCCGTTCCGAGTTTGCCGACGACGGCGCCCGCCGCGTAATTCGCGAGCCGCACCGCGCGCGTCGGTTCCGCACCGGCGGCGAGCGCGGCGGTGAGCACGGCGATCACCGTGTCGCCCGCGCCGCTGACGTCGAACACCGTCCGCGCGACCGACGGGATGCGCATCGCCGCGCCCGACGCGTCGAAGTACGCCATGCCGCGTTCGCCGCGCGTGACGACGACGTAACGGCAGCCGAGACGCTCGAGGATCGCGCGCCCCGCCGCGTCGAGCGAGGCTTCGTCGCGAATCGCGATCCCCGATGCCGCGGCCGCTTCCGAGGCGTTCGGCGCGACGCACGTGACGCCGACGAAGAGTTCGAGATTTTTCGGCTTGGGGTCGGCCGTGACGATCGGCGAGGCGCTCGCGGCTTCGACGAGATCGCGCGAGAAAAGCCCCTTCGCATAATCGCTGAGCACCACCGCATCGTGATCGCGCGCGAGAGCGCGCACGAGATCGCACAGCCGCCCGCGATCGGCCGCCCCGATCGGATCGGAGGATTCCCAATCCGCGCGGACGACCTGTTGGTTGTGCGCGACGATGCGCGTCTTGCGCGTCGTCGGTCGATCCGAGAGCGCGATCGCGGCGCGGCGATCGACGCCCTGTTCGTCGAAGAGCGCGAGGACGCGGCGACCCTCCGCATCGTCGCCGACCGTTCCGGCGTACGACACGCTCGCGCCGATCGCGCGCAGGTTACTCGCGACGTTCCCCGCGCCGCCGAGCGTGAACGAATGATCGTGGACCGCGACGACGGGGACGGGCGCTTCGGGCGAGATCCGCGAGACGCGTCCCCACACCCACTCGTCGACCATCACGTCGCCGACGACGAGCACGCGCTTGTCGCGCATCCGCGCGAAGAGGTCGCGCGCGCCCGTCACGGCGAGCGCATCAAGCACGGACCGCATCCAAGAAGAACCGCACGCCGTCGAGCAGCGTGCGCGTGCGGACGAGCGGCGGCGGTCCGTCGTAGCCCGGCAATTCGTTGACGAGGATCCCCGGGATCCCGACGGCGACGGCGAGCGCGACGTCGCTCCCGCGGTCGCCGAACATCACGCTCGCGGCGAGGTCGAGATCGCGCTCCGCGACCGCGCGCAACACCATGCCGGGCGACGGTTTGCGACAATCGCACCCGTCGAGATGCGCGCAGTAGTAGAACGCGTCGATCGTCGCGCCCGCAGGCGCGAGCGCCTCCGCGAGCGCGCGATTGACGTTCTCGACGTCGGGTTCGCCGAACATCCCGCGCGCGACGCCCGATTGATTCGTCACGACGATGCGTTCGAAGCCCGCGTCCGCGAGCGCGACGAGCGCCTCCGCGACGCCCGGCAACACGCGGACGCGCTTCGGATCGCCGACGAAACCGGAGTCTTCCATGAGCGTGCCGTCGCGATCGAGGAAGGCGGCGGGCTTAGCGATAGCCGCTCGCCATCAGCGTCTGCTCGACGAGATCGCACACGATGTGACCGAGCGTGATGTGAACCTCTTGGACGAGCGCGGAGTAGCCGTCCGGTCCCACGACGCACACGTCGGCGACGCTCGCGATCTTTCCGCCGCCGTTGCCCGTGAAGGCGATCGTCACGGCGCCGAGTTTTCGCGCTTCGTCGAGCGCGATGACGACGTTCGGCGAGTTGCCGCTCGTCGTCAAGCCGACGACGACGTCGCCCGGAACGACGAACGCTTCGACCTGCCGGGCGAACACGCGATCGTAGCCGTAATCGTTCGCGATCGCGGTGACGGCCGACGAGTTCACGGAGAGCGCTTCGGACGGTAGGCCGCGTCGTTCGCGTAAGAAGCGCCCGGAAAATTCGGCGGCGAGATGTTGCGCGTCGGCGGCGCTCCCGCCGTTGCCGCACCAGAGCACCTTGCGGCCCGCCGCGAATGCGTCGGAGATCGCGCGCGCGGCGCGTTCGACGACGGCTTCGTACCGATCCGCATCGAGCAGGCCACGACGGTCGTCGAGCATCTCGCGAAACGTCCGCGACGCGGGAGCGGCGATCACGCTTCGATCCAAAACAATTCCTCACCGAGCGAGACGAGGTCGCCGTTCTCGGGCAACACGCGTTTGACGACGCCCGAATAATCGCTCGTGATCTCGTTCATCAACTTCATCGCTTCGAGGATGCAGAGCGTCTGCCCGGCCGTCACGCGATCGCCGACTTCCACGAACGACTCCGCGCCCGGGGCGGGCGAACGATAGAAGACGCCGATGATCGGCGCCGCGACCTTGCGGTAGTTCGCCGCCGCGACGGGCGGGCTCGGCGGGGCGGGCGGGGCCGCCGCCGCAACCGGGATATCGGCTTGCGCGACGCCCGCGAACGCCGTCACCGCGGGCGTCTCCGGGCGGACGACGAGTTCGTAGGTCGCGTCGCCGGCGCGGACGACGAGCGCGTCGAGATCGTACTCGCGCACGATCGCGTGGAGGCGTTCGAGCGCGTCGCGTTCGTCCATCAGGCGGCCTCCGAAGCGGCGGGCGGAAGCGCGCGGTACCACGCGAGCGCGAGATCGGCGAGCGCCGCGGACGACGGCGCCGGACCGAGCGTCAGTTGCTCGCGCGTCGCGAGATCGCGCGCGACGACGACGCCGCGCGCGCGCTCGTCGTCGCCGAGGATGAGCGCCGCGCGCGCGTTCGCGCGATCGGCTTTCTTGAAATGTGCCTGTAATTTTCCGTCGCCGTAATCGATCGTGATCGGACAGTCGGCCGCGCGGCGGAGGGCCGCGACGAGCGGGAGGAGCGCGGCTCGCGCTTCGGCACCGAGCGGGATCGCGGCGATCCCCGCGCGTTCGAACGGCGCCGCGCGACCGCTCTGCTCGAGGATCATGAGGAACCGCTCGATGCCCATGCCGAAGCCGACCGCGGGCGTCGGCGGACCGCCGAGCGAGCGGACGAGATCGTCGTAGCGCCCGCCGCCGCAGACCGTGCTCTGCGCGCCGAGCGCGTCGGCGACGAACTCGAAAACGGTTCGCGTGTAGTAATCGAACCCGCGCACGATCCGCGGATCGACCACGTACGGCACGCCGATCGCGTCGAGCCCCGCGCGCACGCCGCGAAAGTGTTCCGCGCACGCGTCGCAGAGCGTGTCGAGGAACGTCGGCGCCGTTTCGACGAGCGGCCGATCTTCGGCGGCTTTACTGTCGAGGATGCGGAGCGGATTGCGTTCGAGGCGACGCTGCGAATCGGGGGAGAGTTCGGCGACGTGCGGTCGGAAGTGCGCAAGCAGCGCATCGCGGTAGGCCGGACGACAACACGCGTCGCCGATCGTGTTGATCCGCAGCGTCACGCCGGGGACGTCGTGCGCGCGCAAGACCTCGTGCGCGACCTGCATCACCTCGACGTCGGCCTCGGGACCCGCGAACCCGAAACATTCGATCCCGAACTGATTCGCCTGACGGTAGCGGCCCGCTTGCGGCCGCTCGTACCGAAAGAACGGACCGACGTAGAACAGTCGCTGCGGTCCGAGCGCGAGGAGGTTGTGTTCGAGCATCGCCCGCACGACGGGCGCCGTCCACTCGGGGCGGAGCGTCATGCTCCGACCGCCCTTGTCCTCGAACGTATACATCTCTTTTTCGACGATGTCGGTCGTGTCGCCGACGCCGCGGACGAAGAGTTCGGTCGCCTCGAACATCGGCGTGCGGATCTCGCCGTACCCGAAGCGGACGGCGACCTCGCGGACGACGGTTTCGAACGCGTGCCAGCGGGCGCTTTCCGGTGGAAATACGTCGGCCGTCCCGCGCGGCGCGGCGATCTTGTTCACGGAGCCTTCTTCCGCCCGTACGGCCGGGCACACCTCGTCGCGCCCCGGCGGCGTCCCCGCTAGCGACGGCGTGCCGACGGCGTGATCGGAACCTTCGATGATCGATCGAGCGCGGCGCGCGCGCCTCCTCTTCGCGGGCGGAGCGCTTCTGGCGGGTGCCGCGATCGGCCCCGAACGACTCCACGCGATGCTCGCGGCGGCGGCCGGAACGGCGTTCGAGACGGCGCCGTTCGCGCTGCTCGCGGAGGCGCTTCCGGCGGCGCGCGTCCGGCCGCTCCTCGGGCTCGCCGGATGCGGGTGCGCGTCGCGTGTTCCGGGCGCGCTCTCGCTCCCGGCGACGGCGCTCTGCTGGATCGCGTTCGGACCGACGATCGCGTGCGCGCGCTGGTTCGCGGCGCTCGGGTTGTGGTTCGCGCGTCGCGCGCGCCGCGAGCCGCCCGATCCGGACGTCGCCGATTCCGACGCGCTCGCCGCATCGACGCTTCCGTCGGCGGCGGCCGCGATCGCCATGCTCGCGACGAGCGCGTTGCCGACGGACGGCGCGCTCGTCTCGCACGCGCCCGCGACGCTCGTCGCGACGTTTTTCGTCGGAGCGGCGCTCGGCGCGATCGCGCCGTGCGCGATCTTCGCGGTCGCCGTGGCCGGCGCGTGCGCGCCGCATCTTCCCGGCCTCGCCGCGGGAGCGCTCGCGACCGGCGGCTTCGTCTCGATCCCGCGGTGGCTCGCCGCGCGCGTCGCACGCGCGACGGGCGCGCACAGGCCGCGCGGCTCGCGGCTCGCG
>CAZZXB010000009.1:14808-41610 GCA_964658025.1 uncultured Janthinobacterium sp. | reverse complement strand
GCATGCGAAGCGAAGCGTGCGGCAGGCGCAGCGAAGGTCGCGCGAAGCGAAGCCGAGATCGCGGCACGCGAACGACGGTCGCGGGTCCGCGGCGTCGCTCGGGCGGCGACCGGAGGCGCGGACGCCGGTGAAGATCGCGGTCGTCGGAACCGGGGCGATCGGCGTGTGGCTCGGCGCGGCGCTCGCGCGACGCGGTCACGACGTGCGCGGGCTGGCGCGCGGCGCCACGCTCGAAGCGCTCCGCCGGTACGGCTGGCGCGTCGAGGTCGACGGACGGATCGAGCGCGCGCCCGGCGCGTTCGGCGATTCGCCGCGCGACCTCGGGATCGCGGACGCGGTCGTCCTCGCCGTGAAGAACGATGCGATCCCGCTCGTCGCGTCGTCCGTCGCCGAACTCTGCGACGACCGGACGGTCGTCGTCGCGGCGCTCAACGGCGTGCCGTGGTGGTTCCCGCGGACGTCCGCGCGCGCGGACGCGCTTCGCGACGTCGTCCGCGACGGAGCGGCGATCGCGCGTGCGATCCCGACGGAACGCGTCTTCGGTTGCGTCGTCACCGCGGGGACGTCGTCGCCCGAGCCCGGGCTCTCGCGCGTGAGCTTCGTGCGCGGACTCGCGCTCGGCGACGTGACGGGCGGCAAGGCGAGCGAACTCGCCCGTATCCTGGACGCCTTCGGCGACGCGGGATTGCCGGCGGCCGCCTCGGCGCACGTGCACGTCGACGTGTGGAAGAAGCTCATGCAGAACATGATCTTCAACCCGCTCGCCGCGCTCACGCGTTCGTCGCCGCGACGGATCGTCGCCGATCCCGATCTGCGCGCGTTCGTCGTCGCGGGTTGGGGCGAAGCGACCGCGATCGCGATCGCCCTCGGGCTTTCGATCGACGACGAGTCGGAGGCGACGCTCGCCGCCATCGACCGGCTCGGCGACTTCAAGCCGTCGATGTTGCAGGACGCCGAACGCGGACGCGCGCTCGAGATCGAGGCGTTACTCGAGGTGCCGCGACGGATCGCGCGGCGACTCGACGTGGTCACGCCGACGATCGACACGATCGCGGCCCTCGCGCGTCGTCTCGACGCGTCCCTCCGCGACGGCTAGCGGACCTTGCGACCTCCGCCGGCGTCCGGGTCCTTACGGAGAGACGGTCAGTTGCGTGAGGACGATGTTGCCCGCGGCGACCTGCTTGTCTTTGCGGACGATGACGGTCGCGGAGCCGGTCGCATAGCCGCCGAGCGAGGCGTTCACGGTCTGCTCGCCCGCCGGGACCTTCTCGAGCAAGAACGCGCCGTTCTGGTCGCTGCGGATCGTGGAGAGCGAACCGACGTAGACGATCGCCTGCACGATGGGCTTCCCTTTGCCGTCGACGACGTTGCCTTGGATCGAGCCGTAGTCTTGCACGCCGATGTAGTTCGAATCGCATCCCTTCGCGCCGAGGAGCGCGAACGCGGCGAGCGATCCGAGAACGGTCAGACGGAGCATCATGCGCCCTCCTTCAACGGACCGGAGGACCGCCCCGCCCCTTGCGAAACTCATCAGGGCAAATGAATCCCTACGCTCCGGTCGCCGTTTTCTTGGTCGTCGCGGCGGCATTCTCCGCGGCCTTCTGCGGCGTTCCGGGATTGCTCGCGCGACGCAAACCCAACGCCGTCAAATCCGAAGCCTACGAGTGCGGCGTCGAGCCGACGTCGGCCGTCGGCGGCCGATTTCCGATCCGTTTCTACCTCGTCGCGATGCTGTTCGTGATCTTCGACGTCGAGGCGGCGTCTTTCTATCCGTGGGCCGTGCAGATGCGGGCGCTTCGCGTCTACGGTCTCGTCGAGATGATCGCGTTCGTGATCGTGCTCGGAATCGGGTACGCCTACGTGTGGCGGAAAGGCGGCTTCCAGTGGAGATGATGCCCGGGCAGTTCATGCTCGGTAAGGTGGACGACGCGATGCGCTGGGCGCAGAGTTCGTCCGTGTGGCCGCTGACGATGGGCCTCGCGTGTTGCGCGATCGAGATGATGAGCGTGACGAATTCGACGTACGACATCGCGCGCTTCGGCTCGGAAGTCTTCCGCGCGTCGCCGCGTCAGGCCGATCTCATGATCGTCTCCGGTCGCGTCGCGCACAAGATGGCGCCGATCATCAAACGGCTCTACGATCAGATGGCCGATCCGAAGTGGGTGATCTCGATGGGCGCGTGCGCGAGTTCGGGCGGCGTGTTCGACAACTACGCGATCGTCCAGGGCGTCGATACCGTCGTCCCGGTCGACGTCTACGTGCCGGGCTGTCCGCCGACGCCCGACGGCCTGCTCTACGCGCTCAACCTCATCCAACAACAGATCCGGCAAGGAGGTCGCGGCGGTCTCCTGGCGCGAGCGTAACGGATGCCGAGTTCGCAATCGCCGTCGATCGCGGGACTCGCGGTCGATCCGACCGCCGTCCGCCAACCCATCACGGACGCCGAGATCCGGCGCATCGAACCCGATGCGTTGCTCGAGACGATGCGCGAGTTGCGCGCGGGCGGACGCGCGATGCTCGTCGACATCGGCGGCGTCGACTATCTGCCGCGCGAGCCGCGCTTCGACGTCGTGTACCACGTCATGCTCTTTCCGAGCGACACGTCGACCGTCGCGCAAGTCGGGACGCCGCGTCGCGTTCGCGTGCTCGTCGGCGTGGGCGGTGAGACGCCGACGCTGCCGTCGCTGACGGGGCTCTGGCCGAACGCCGATTGGGCCGAGCGCGAGATCTTCGATCTCTTCGGTATCTCGTTCGCGGGGCATCCCGATCTCAAACGCATCCAACTCCCCTACGACTGGGAAGGCCATCCGTTGCGTAAGGATTATCCGTTGCGCGGACCCGCGCGCGAGGCGACGCCGCGACCCGCGTTCGCACTCAAGAGTAACGTGCCCGCGGGCGCGCCGCCGTCGGGTAAGACCGCCGCGGCGCTCCAACGGCAGATCGCGCGCGCGCGCGGACAGGACGGTGAGGGCTCGTGAGCGCGACCGTCCCGATCCCGCTCTCCATGGACGTCGTCGAGCGTTCGGGCAACACGATGACGCTCTCGATGGGGCCGCAGCATCCCTCGACGCACGGCGTGTTGCAAGTCATCGCCGAAGTCTCGGGCGAGATCGTCGAGAAGGCCGATATGGAGATCGGCTACCTCCACACCGGCATCGAGAAGTCGGCCGAAAATCTGTTCTGGACGCAGGCCGGAACGGTCATCGAGCGGATGGATTATCTCTCGCCGCTCGGCAACGCGATGTGCTACGTGCTCGCGGTCGAGAAGCTGCTCGGCATCACGGAGCAGATTCCGTGGCGCGCGCAGGCGATCCGCGTGATGCTCTGCGAGCTCACGCGCATCTCGTCGCACTGCGTGTGGCTCGGCACGGGCGGGATCGATCTCGGCGCGATCTCGACGTTCTTCTACACCTTCGACATCCGCGAGGACGTGCTCGATCTCGTCGAGCTCTCCGGCGGCGCGCGGATGCATCCGAATTACTTGCGCATCGGCGGCCTCAACGGCGATATCCCCGAGGGTTTTCTCGGCAAGCTCGACGCGCTGATCGAAAAATTTCCGATCCGCATGCGCGAGTTGCGCACGTTACTGCAGAACAATCCGATCCTGCGCGATCGCATGATCGACGTCGGCACGATCTCGCCAGAAGACGCGCTCGCCTGGGGTCTCACGGGCCCGACGCTGCGCGCGAGCGGGATCGTCTACGACGTGCGCAAGGCGTTTCCGTACAGCGGCTACGAGAAGTACGCGTTCGAGGTTCCGACGCGAACCGAAGGCGACGCGTACGCGCGCTTTCTCGTGCGGCTCGACGAGATGGACGAATCGATGCGCATCTGCGAGCAGATCCGTAGGGAACTCGACACGCCGGGTCCGATCATGGTCGACAATCCCAAGATCGCCCAACCGCCCAAAGAGACGATCGCGCTCTCGATGGAGGCGCTCATCCACCACTTCAAGATCGTCAGCGAGTCGTTCCGCGTTCCGCCGGGCGACGTGTATCAGGCGATCGAATCGCCGCGCGGCGAGCTCGGGTACTACGTCGTCTCCAACGGCGACAACCGTCCGTACCGCGTGCGCACCAGGCCGCCGTCGATGTACAACCTCCAAGCGCTCAAGGCGATGGCGCCGGGGAATCTTCTCGCGGACGTCGTCGTGATGATCGGTTCGCTCGATCCCGTTTTCGGCGAGGTCGATCGATGAGCGTCACGCACGAGCGCGACGTCGCGGCGATCGTCGCGCGCGTCGAACCCGAAGCGCGACGGCTCATCGCGCTCTATCCCGAAGGGCAGGCGCGTAGCGCCCTGTTGCCGATCATGCACGCGTTCCAGAACGAAGAAGGGTGGCTCTCGCCCGAGGGGATCGAACACGCCGCGCTCTGGGTCGGCGTCCCCGTCTCGATCGCGGAGTCGACGGCGTCGTTCTACACGCTCTTCCACCGTCGGCCGGTCGGACGCTACATGCTCCAACCGTGTCGGAATCTGTCGTGCGTCATCAACGGCGCGGGCGCCGTGATGCGGCGCTTCCGCGAGAATCTCGGAATCGGGCACAACGAGACGACGAGCGACGGGCTCTTCTCGTACGAAGAGTCCGAATGTCTCGCGGCGTGCGATCGCGCGCCGTGCATGCAAGTGAACCTGCAGTTCGTCTACGATCTCACCGAAGCGAAAGTCGACGCGATGCTCGACGCGATGCGCGCGGGAACGTTCGAGATCGCACCGCTCCCGCAGACGGCGGCGCCCGGTCGCGATTGGCGCGTCGCGTCGGCGACCGATCGGAAGTCGGTCGGCGCGCGCGAGGTCGTGGCGCCGAACGCGCCGGGCGGTCTCGGCGACGCGACGGGCGTGGAGATGATCGAACGCTTGGAGAAGCGACCCTATCCGGTCGAAGTCCGACCGACGGAGGAACGATTGATTCGCGATGGTGCGGCGCGCATAGATGCGGGCCCGACGACGACGGGCGGCCACTGATGCCGGTCGTCAAAGTGCTCACCGCCGGCATCGGCGAGGCGAATCTGCGCGACATCGCGGTCTATCGCGAGACGGGCGGCTACGAGATGTGGCAGCGCGCGGTGACGGAGATGACGCCCGCGGAGATCGCGCAGATCACGAGCGACAGCGGTCTGCGCGGTCGCGGCGGCGCCGGATTTCCGACGGGTAAGAAGTGGTCGTTCCTCCCGAAGAACGATCGTCCGCGTTACATGGTCTGTAATTGCGACGAGGCCGAACCCGGCACGTTCAAAGATCACATGCTCCTCGAGGAGACGCCGCATCTCGTGATCGAGGGGATGCTGATCGGCGCGTACGCGATCGGCTCGAAGCACGCGTTCATCTACATCCGCGGCGAGTTCGAACGCGGGTACGAGATCTTCACGAAGGCGCTCGCCGAGGCGCGCGCGGCGGGTTTCGTCGGTTCGAACGTGCTCGGCACGTCCACCGGGATCGAGATCACGGTCCACCGCGGCGCGGGCGCGTACATCTGCGGCGAAGAGACGGCGTTATTGAATTCGCTCGAAGGCCGGCGCGGCGAACCGCGGCTCAAACCGCCGTTCCCGGCGGTGCGCGGGCTCTATGGCGAACCGACGGTCGTCAATAACGTCGAGACGCTCGCGACCCTTCCGTCCATCCTGCGCAACGGCGCGAAATGGTTCGCGAGCGTCGGGCCCGAGCGTTCCCCCGGATACAAGATCGTCTCGATCAGCGGACACGTGAAGAAGCCGGGAAACTACGAAGTGCCGCTCGGCACGCCGCTGCGCGAACTGCTCGAGATCGCGGGCGGGCCGCGCGACGGCCGCACGATCGTGGCGGTACAGCCCGGCGGCGGATCCTCGGCGATGTTGTTCGCGGAGCATCTCGATCTCGGCTACGATTTCGACTCGATGGCGCAGAACGGCACGATGCTCGGCTCGGGCGCCGTCGTGTTCTTCGACGATACGACCGATTTCGTCGAGGCCTCGCTCGCGCTCGTGCGCTTCTACGCGCACGAATCGTGCGGGCAATGCACGCCGTGTCGCGAAGGCGGCCATTGGCTCGAGGTCACGCTCGAACGCCTGCTCGCGGGCGGCGGTCTCGATTCGGATATCGATATGTTGCTCGCCGTCTCGCATCAGATGACGGGGCTCAATCTCTGTCCGCTCGGCGATTCCATCGAACCGTTTCTCGCCTCCGCCGTCAAGCGCTTCGAATCCCAGTTTCGCTCCTACGTCCGGTCGCCCGAGCGCGTGCTCGCGAGCGCATAGAAAGAACATGGACAACGTCGACACGATCGCGGCCGATCCGATGGAACTCGAACTCGTCCCCGAGAAGGGCGGCAAGACGAAGTGGTTCGTGCTCGCCGCGATCGTCGCGGTGCTCGTCATCATCGGCCTCCGGCGCAGTCGCGCCGATCGCTCCGACCCGGTCGGCGCGGACGCGGGCGACACGCGCGCGTGAGGGAACGTCGCATGCGCCGGCTCGGCGAGAATTGGGTCCCGGTCGCGATCGGGTTCGCCCGTCGGCGATTCCCGCTCGCCGTTCGAAACGCGAGAAGCACGACTCGTGGCTGACGACGTAACGTTGACCATCGACGGGACGACCGTCACCGTCCCCGCGGGCACGCTCATCGTCGAAGCGGCCAAACGCGTCGAGACGGACGTTCCCGTCTACTGCTACCATCCCAAACTCGGACCGGCCGGACTCTGTCGGATCTGTCTCGTCGACGTCGAGAAGGCGCCGAAGTTACAGATCGCCTGCAACACCGCGGTGACCGAAGGGATGGTCGTCCACACGCGCGGTCAGAAGGTCGAAGACGGTCGGCGCGCCGTGATGGAATTCTTACTGCTGAACCATCCCTTGGACTGCCCGATCTGCGACAAGGGCGGCGAGTGCGATCTCCAGGATTTTTCGATGGCGTACGGTCGCGGCAACTCGCGACTCGCCGACGCGAAAGCGCAGAAGCCCAAGGCGATCGATCTCGGGCCGACGATCGTGCTCGACGACGAGCGGTGCATCGTCTGCCAGCGCTGTTCGCGTTTCGACGAGATCATCACGAACGAGCGGTCGCTCGTCGTGAAGGATCGCGGCCAGCGCGACGTGATCTCGACGGCGACCGGCGAACCGTATCGTTCGAACTTCAGCGGGAACGTCACCGAGTTGTGCCCCGTCGGCGCGCTCACGTCGAAAACGTATCGCTTCAAATCGCGCCCGTGGGACAACGTGCGGACGGAGACGACGTGCACGCAGTGCGCCGTCGGCTGCAAGCTCAACGTCGACGAACGGTACGGCAACGTCCAACGCACGATGTCCGTCCCGGACGACGACGAGATGTCCGACGGCTGGCTCTGCGATCGCGGCCGGTACGACATCGGCTTCTATGCCGACGAGCGGCGCGTCACGAGCCCGCTGTTGCGTTCGGGCGACGACTGGATCCAACTCTCGTGGGACGACGCGATCGCGCTCTGGGCGCAGAAACTCCGCGAGGCGATCGCCCAAGCGGGACCCGAATCGGTCGGCGCGATCGGCGGCGCGCGCTTGTTGAGCGAAGAGATCGTCGTGCTCGAACGGACGATGCGTGGGCTCGGCGTCCGCCATCTCGATTGGCGCGCGGGCCGTCAGCGTCAGGCGACGCCCGGACGCTTTTCGGGAGCGCTCGTCGATCTCGAACGGGCGCAGGCGATCGTCGCGATCGGCCGGCCGCCGTCGCAAACGGCGCCCGTCATGGATCTGCGGATCCGCAAGGCCGTCACGCGCGGCGGCGCGCGCTACGCGACGGCGGGCGTGCACGCGGCGGAATCGTTCGTGAACGCCGGACGCGTCGAAGGCTTCGAAGGCGTCGCCGCGGCGCTCGCCGGATTCTCGCGCGTCGCCTTCGTGTGGGACGGCATCGATCTCGAACTCGGCGCGCGTGCGGCCGCGACGATGGACGAGATCGCGGCGTCGGGCGCGAGCGTGTTCGGGTACATCGCGAGCGAACAGAGTAACGCGCGCGGCGCGGAACGATTCGGGCTCGTGCCGCGCGACGGCGGAGCCGACGTCGCGGGGATGCTCGGCGCGGCGCGCGCGGGCGCGCTCCGCGTGCTCCAGATCTTCGGAGCCAATCCCGTCCTCTCGCATCCCGGCGGCACGGCGGCGACGCGCGCGGCGCTCGCGAACGTGCCGTTCGTCGTCGCGACGGAGCTCTTCATGACGGAGACGGCGTCGCTCGCGAACCTCGTCCTACCCGCGCTCGGCGCGTTCGAAAAATCCGGTCACACGTATGCGGCGACGGGCGAGATCCAGAGCGTCCGGGCCGGGCACGTCGCGCCGCTCGGCCCGCTCGCGGACGGCGAGATGCTCGTCGCGCTCGCGGACGAACTCGGCGTCGCGATCCCGACGCCGGACGAACTCGAGACGCTCGCGACGACCCCGCTCGCCGCCTCGACGTTCGCGTTCGGCGACGATTCGTTCGGTCCCAAACTTCCGGCGGCGAACGCGGATCCCGGCGGTCTGCGCGTCGCGGTCGCGGCCGATATCATGGCGGGCGGCGGGACGTCGTATTTCGACGAACGCTTCGCGCCCTTGCGACCGCGGGCGAGCGCGACGCTCGCGCCCGAGACGGCCGCCGCGCTCGCGCTCGCCGAGGGCGATCTCGTCGACCTCGCCGCGGCGAACGGCGCCTCGCTCTCCGGTCTCACCGTGCGGATCGATCGCGGCGCGCTCGCGAAGGTCGTGCGGATCGTCGACGGCTTGCCCGAGGCGCCGGCTTCCGCGTTTCGCGACGGCGACGCCGTGACGCTCGCGCGCGTCGCGCTCGCGACCGCCGGAGGGATCGCGTGATCCAGCAGGTTCTCCACGTCGTCGACGTCGCGCCGTGGTGGCTCGTCGCGCTCGTGAAGGCGCTCGTGATCCTCTTCATCGTGCTCACGACGTTCGCGTACTCGATGCTCTTCGAACGCAAGATCATGGCGTGGATGCAACTGCGGCCCGGTCCGAATCGGACGGGCGTGTGGGGCATGATGCAGCCCGCCGCGGACGCGGCGAAGATGCTCCTCAAGGAAGACCTCACGCCGAACACGGCCGATCCGCTCATCTATCGGCTCGCGCCGTTCATCTCGCTCGCGACCGCGATGGGCGCGTTCGCGATCATCCCGTTCAGCGAATCGAGCGCGGGCGTGTGGAGCGTCGGGAACGTCGATGCGGGGATCCTCGCGATCTTCGCGCTCACGTCGATCGGCGTCTACGGCATCTCGCTTGCGGGCTGGTCGTCGGGCTCGAAATTTCCGTTACTCGGAAGCGTCCGCTCGACCGCGCAGATGATCAGCTACGAACTCGCGATGACGATGTCGGTGATCGGGGTGCTCATCCTCGCGGGGACGACGTCGCTCGCGGGGATCGTCCACGCGCAGCATCGCGTCTGGTTCATCGTGCCGCAGATCTTCGGCTTCGTCATCTACATCATCACGGCGGTCGCGGAGACGAATCGGGCGCCGTTCGATCTCGTGGAAGCGGAGACCGAACTCGTCGGCGGATTCCATACCGAATACTCGGGTCTGCGCTTCGGGTTGTTCTTCATCGCCGAATATCTCAACATGATCACGGTCGCGTGCGTCGCGACGCTGCTCTTCCTCGGCGGTTGGGGCGCCCCGCTCGGTCTCACGTTCGTTCCGGGGATCGTCTGGTTCGTCTTGAAGGCCGGACTCTTCATCTTTATGTATATCTGGCTTCGGACGACGCTCCCGCGCCTGCGCTACGACCGGTTGATGAATTTCGGCTGGAAGTTTCTCTTGCCGGCGGCGACGCTCAATCTCATGGTGACGGCCGCCGTCGTCGCCATCGCGGGGTAATCGTGGAATCCTTTCCGAGCGGCGTGATCGCGCTCGCGCGCGGTTTCGCGACGACGCTGCAATACGCGTTCCGCAAGAAGCCGACGATCGAATATCCGACGGTGCGCAAGCAACACGCGCCGCGCTTCCACGGCCTGCACGAACTCCGTCGATACGCCGACGGCAAGGAGCGGTGCATCGGATGCGAGCTCTGCGCGATCGCCTGCCCCGCCAACGCGATCACGGTCATCGGCGCGGAGAACGCGCCCGACGATCGGAAGTCGCCGGGCGAGCGCTTCGCGGCGCGTTACGAGATCGACGAGCTGCGGTGCATCTTCTGCGGTCTCTGCGAGGAGGCGTGTCCGACGGACGCGATCGTGCTGACGCCGCGCTTCGAGATGGCGGATTACCGTCGCGGCTCCTTCGTCTACAGTAAGGACCGGCTGCTCGTGCCGCCCGAGGGCGGCGTGGGACGCGCGCCCGACGAGCGTCCCGGAGGGATCCCCTCCGATCTCGGGTCGGTCATCGAAGCGAAGAGCACGGTCGACGTGGCGACGGGCTACGACGCGACCTATAACGGCTCGAAGCTCAAGACGGAGCGTAAGGGGATCACGCTGCAGTGATCGGCTTCTACGTCCTCGCGGTCGCGCTCATCGCGACCGCGATCTTCACGATCACGCAGAAGAGCCCGGTCTACAGCGTCGTCGGCTTGCTCGGAAATTTCGCGGCGCTCGCGATCCTGTATTTCACGCTCAACGCCGAGTTTCTCGGCATCATCCAGATCGTCGTCTACAGCGGCGCGATCTTGATGCTCTTCGTGTTCGTGATCGCGCTGCTCTCGAGCGGGATCGGGCCGTTCTCCGAAGGACCGAATCGCTTGCCGAACGTCGGCATTCCGGCCGTGCTGACGACGCTCGTCGCGTTCGGTTTTCTCGTCTTCGGATTTCTCCACCACCCGCTCGACATCGGCACGCGCGCGATCGCTCCGACGTCGACGCTCGGACCGACGGGGACGGCCGACGTCTTCGGCAGCGTCGGCGATTTCGGGAAGGCGCTCTTCACGGTGCAATTGCTGCCGTTCGAGGTGACGTCGTTCGTGTTGATGGTCGCCGTGGTCGGGGTCGTCTTGCTCGCGGGCGACGCGGTCCCCGAAGCGACGCGCGGCCGACACCTTCCGCGCAAGCGCACGTCGCGCGAACGCGAATCGATCGTGAAGGCGCACAAGTGATGCCGGTCGATACGTCCGACTACATCGCGCTCTCGGCGGTCATGTTCTTCATCGGCGTCGCGGGAGTCGTCTTGCGGCGCAATCCGCTCGTCGTGCTCATGGCGATCGAGCTCATGTTCAACGCCGCGAACCTCGCGCTCGTCGCGTTCTCCCGCGCGTGGGTGAACAACGCGGGGCACATCTTCGTGTTTCTCGTCGTCACGGTCGCCGCGGCGGAAGCCGCGATCGGTCTCGCGATCGTCGTCGCCGTGTTCCGGCGCGCGAAGAACGTCGACATCGACGAAGTCTCGCGGTTGCGCGGATGAACGCGCTCGTCGTCGCGGCTTGGCTCCTGCCGCTATTCGGGGCGATCGCGTGTTGGGCGTTCGGTCCGCGCTTACGTCGCAACGCCGCCTACCTCGGCGCGGCGATCGTCGTGCTCGCGTTCGTCGTCGTCGTCGCGGCGTTCGGCGGCGCGACGACGGGCGGCGGGATCCGCGTCCCGCTCCTCGCGTGGGCGCCCGGCTTCGCGTTCGGGCTGCAACTCGATCCGCTCTCGCTCTTGTGGGCGCTCGTCATCACGGGCGTCGGCGGGCTCATCCACGTGTATTCGATCGGGTACATGTGGAACGATCGCGCGATCGCACGCTTTTTCGCGTACCTGAACTTTTTCGTGTTCGCGATGCTGACGCTCGTGCTCTCCGACAATCTCGTCGGCTTGCTCGTCGGTTGGGGTCTCGTCGGCGTCGCGTCGTACTTCCTGATCGGTTTCTGGTTCACGCGACCCTCGGCGGTCGCCGCGGCGCGTAAGGCGTTCGTCATCAACGTGGTCGGCGACGTCGGCATCATGTTCGCGATCTTCGTGCTCTTCGCGGCGACGGGATCGATCGGCTTCGCCGACATCTTCGCGAAGGCGCCCGCGCTCGCGCAGTCGACGATCTTCGTCGCGTGTCTCGGGCTCTTCGTCGGATGCGCCGCGAAGTCGGCGCAGGTGCCGCTCCACACGTGGTTGCCGGACGCGATGGAGGGTCCGACGCCCGTCTCCGCGCTCATCCATGCGGCGACGATGGTGACGGCGGGCGTCTATCTCATCGCGCGTTTCGCGCCGCTCTGGAACGCCTCGCCCGCCGCGCAAGAACTCGTCGGCGTCGTCGGCGCGCTCACGATGGTCGCGGGGGCGATCCTCGGCGTCGCGCAGTGGGATATCAAACGGATCCTCGCCTATTCGACGATGTCGCAGATCGGCTACATGATCATGGGCGTCGGCATCGGCGCGTATCAGGCGGGCGTCTTGCATTTCTTCACGCACGCCTTCTTCAAGGCCGAGTTGTTCCTGGGCTCCGGACTCATCATCCACGCGTTGCACGACGAACAGGACGTCCGCAAGATGGGCGGCCTGCGCGAACGGATGCCGTTCGCGTTCTGGGCGATGCTGATCGGCACGCTCGCGATCATCGGCTTTCCGGGTCTCAGCGGCTCGTTCAGTAAGGACGCGATCATCTTCGGCGCGCTCGAACGCGGGCATTACGTCCTGTTCGCGGCGGGCGCGTTCACGGCGGGGCTCACCGCGTACTACATGTTCCGCATGATCTTCCTGACGTTTTTCGGTCCGTATCGCGGCGACGAGCGCGACGGCGATCTCGGGATCTCGGGCGAGGCGCCGCTCCATCGCGACGAAGATATCGGTCACGCGCACGCGCCCGATTGGCTGACCAACGCGCCCGTCGCGATCCTCGCCGTTTTCGCGATCGTCGCCGGCTACGTCGCGATCGGCGGCTCGAACAGCGCCTGGTATCGCTTCCTCTCCCCGCTCTTTCCGGTCGGCGAGGCGTCTCCGACCGCGCCGCCGATCCCCGAATACGCCTCGACGATCTTCGTGCTCGCGCTCGTCGCGATCGGGATCGTCGTCGCGTTCGTCCGGTACGGTTCGGCCGCGGCACAGATCGGCGCCGTCGCACGGATTCGCGCGGAGTCGCTCGGTCGTCCGGCGATCCTCGCGCACGCTTTCTACGTCGACGCATTGTTCGGTCTCGCGATCGTCCGACCGGCGCGCGCGCTCGGCACGTTCTTCGGTCGCGTCGTCGATCCGCACGTGATCGATGCGGGCGTCCGGGACGTGGCACTCGGTGCGGGGACGCTCGGTCTCTTCGTCCGCTTCCTGCAGAACGGGCTCGTGCGGTCGTACGCGCTCTCGATCGTCGTCGGCGCGGCGTGCTTCATCGTCTACTTCGCCGCCGTCGGAGCCGCCCGATGATCGCCGCGCTCGTCCTCGTTCCGATCCTCGTGGGTCTCGGGCTCTACGCCCTTCCGCGCTCCGCCGAGAACGCGGCGCGTAACGTCGGCGTCGTCGTCGGATTCGGATCGTTCGTCGTCGCGCTACTCGGCGCGAACGCGCCGGACGAATCGGTCCGCTGGCTCTCGCGTCCCTTCGCGGCGAACTTTCACGTCGGGCTCGACGGCGTGAGTTATTGGATCGTCTTATTGCTCGCGCTCGCGACCGGATGCGCGCTCGTCGTGACGCGCGTGCCGCGCGTCCGCGATTTCGTCGCGCAGATGCTGCTTCTGCAGGGCGCGATGACGGGCGTGTTCGTGGCGCGCGATCTCTTACTGTTCGCGCTCTTCTGGGATCTCATGTTGATCCCGGTCTTTCTCGTGCTGATCGCGTATTCGCGGACGCCGGGCGGCGGGACCGCGTGGCGCTACCTCGTCTACAACCTCGCGGGCGGCCTCGCGCTCTTGCTCGCGACGGCGTCGTTCGGCGTGATCCAAGGAACGACGGACGTCCTCGGCGCGCATCCGGCGGCGAGCCCCGGCGTCGTGCCGCCCGGGTGGGCCGGCTGGATCTTCGCCGGTTTCGCGCTCGCGTTCTTCGTGAAGACGCCGCTCTGGCCGCTCCACACGTGGATGCCGGAGACCTACGCGGAATTACCGGCGCCGATGGCCGCCGTCGTCAGCGCGGTGCAATCGAAGGCGGGGCTCTACGGTCTGCTCGTCGTCGGCCTTCCGTTCTTGCCGGGCGCGATGCACGACGCGCGACCGCTCGCGTTCGCGCTCGGACTCGTCGCGCTCGTCTACGGCGCGCTCGCCGCGCTCACGGAAGACGACGCGAAGCGCGTCGTCGCGTATTCGTCGCTCTCGCATCTCGGGCTCATCGTCCTCGCGATCTTCAGCGGAAACGCCTACGCGCTCGGCGGCGCCGTCGTGTATATCGTGGCGCACGGATTGTTCAGCGCCGGGTTATTCATCGTGATGGGGCAGGTGGAAGCGCGCGAGGATACGCGTTCGCTCGCGCGTCTCGGCGGGCTCGGCGGGCGCAATCCCAAGCTCGCGGGCGCGCTCACGATCGTCGCGCTCGCCGCGCTCGGGCTCCCCGGGCTCTGCGGGTTCGCGGGCGAGATCCTGATCCTCACCGGGCTCTACGCGGCGGGGTATTGGTGGGCGGTGCTCGTCGCGCTCGTGCCGATCGTGATCGCGGCGGCGTACATGCTCCGCGTCCTCCAAGGCGTGATGAACGGACCCGAGATCGCCGACTTGCCCGAACGTGAGGATATGAACGCGCTCGAAATACTCGCGCTCGCACCGCTCGCGATCGCGATCGTCCTCGTCGGCGTCGATCCGGGTCCGCTCGTGGCGAGCGTCGCGAAGCTCGCGACCGTCGCGGTCGTGCCGCGATGACGCCCGAGCTCGCGATCCCCTTCGGCGGCGCCGATTGGAGCGCGGTCGCTCCGCCGACGATCGCCGGGATCGCCGCCCTCTTCGTCATCCTCGCCGATCTCATCGCGCCGAAAAAACGTCGCCGCGGTCTCGCCCTCGCGATCGCGATCGTCGGGCTCGCGGTCGCGGGCGTCGTCGCGCTGCGCGGCTGGGGCCATCCGTTTTCGGCGTTCGGCGGCGCGTTCGTCGCCGACGGCTTCGCGATCGTCTTCGAGGAGATCGTCGTCGTCGCCGCGATCTTCTCGCTCTTGCTCGCGGGCTCGCTCGGGCGCGACGATCAGTCCGGCGGCGCGCTCGCGCTCGTGCTCTGGAGCGCGAGCGGCGCGATGCTCATGGCGGGCGCGGCGAATCTCATGACGATCTTTCTCGGGCTCGAGCTGCTCTCGCTCGCGCTCTACTGCCTGTGCGGGATCGGCAATCGCCCGGGCGCGCGCGAGTCGGCGCTCAAATATCTCATCCTCTCGTCGACGGCGTCGGCGCTCTTGCTCTACGGGATGGCGTTGCTGTTCGGCGCCACGGGGAGCGTCGCGCTCTCGGCGCTCGCCGCGCCGCCCGCGTCGGTTCCGCTCTACGATTTGGGATGCGGGCTCTTTCTCGTCGGGATCTGTTTCAAGCTCAGCCTCGTGCCGTTCCACGCATGGACGCCCGACGTCTACGAGGGCGCGCCGCTCCCCGTAACCGCGTTCATGAGCGTCGTGACGAAGGCGGGGACGCTCGCGGCGCTCGCGCGCTTCACGTACGTCGCCCTGCCGAACAACGACGCGCACGCGTTGCTCTTCCCGCTCTGGCTCGTCGCGGGCATCTCGATGATCGCGGGAAACGTGGCGGCGCTCGCGCAGACCGATATAAAACGCCTCCTCGCCTACAGCGGGATCGCGCAGGTCGGCTACATCGTGGTCGCGCTCGCCGGATCGAGCGCGCTCGGGTTGCGTTATGCGATCTTCTATCTCGGTGCGTACGCGTTCATGAATCTCGGCGCGTTCAGCGTCGTCGCGTTGCTCTCGCGCGAACGCGAAGAGGGCACGCATCTCGCGTCGTACGCCGGGCTCGGGTATCGCCAGCCGCTCCTCGCCGGTGCGATGACGTTCTTTCTCTTGGCGCTCGCCGGTCTGCCGCCGACCGCCGGGTTCACGGGGAAGATCCTGATCCTCGCGACCGCCGTGGAGAACGGCTACGCGTGGCTCGCCGTACTCCTCATCGTCGGCACCGCGATCTCGGTCTACGCCTATTTCAAGATCGTCCGCGCGATGTACGCGCGGTCGGTCGGCGAGCCGCTCCGCAAAGCCGTGGTCCCGGTCAGCCTGCTCCCGTGGGTCGGGATCGGACTCTGCGCGATCGCCACGCTCGCTTTGGGCCTGTACCCGATCGCCCCGAGCGACGTCCTGCCTTTGGTGCACGTAAACCGGTAGTTAGCCGGATGTACGTGTCGGATGTAAGTCGTCCGCGCTATGATGCTCCCACGCCCGAGGGGGTCGATGGGGAACGTCGGCTCGACGGAGGCGAACACGCGCTCGGCGCGTTCGATCGATCGATGGGCTTTCGATCGGTGCGTCGGCCGTTTTCCGAGGAGTTTTTAGCAATGGGTATTGTTTTGGGAGCCCCGGTCCGCTCGGCGGATCGATTCGGCGGCACGTTTTCCGACCTCTCTCGTCTGCGCGGCGTACCGCTCGTCTTCGTCGTCGATCGCGCGTTCCGGATCTCCGCCGTCTGCGGCGGAAGCCCGTCGAACGACGCCGCCGTCGCATCGCGCTGGAAACTCGAGATCGAGCCGATCGTCCGCGCGCTCGTCGAGCGGGGAAATGGCGGAGCGGACGAGGCCTACACGGGCACGCTGTCGCCCGAAGAAGTCGTTCGGGTGTTCTCTCTTCGCGGCGAGTTCGGCGGATATGCGGTGTTCGTCGAACGACGTCGTTCGCGCAAGTCGATCCGGACGACGTGCGTGCAGTACGGCCTCTCGCAGCGGGAGTTCGACGTCCTCGAACTCGTCGTCGCCGGAAAGAACAGCTCCGATATCGGACGGCAGTTGAGCATCTCCGACGCGACGGTTCAGAGCCACGTGCGCAACGTCGGAATCAAGATGGGATGCACGAAGCGGTCGGCGATGATCGCGAAAGCGCTCATCGGCTGACGCTTCGCCGGAGCGTCGGCGACTCGCCGTACGGTACCACGAAAGAAGCGGCCCGCATCGCGCGCCGCTTCTCCGTCCTTGGTCCGTCGCCGAGATGCGAACGCCCCGCGTTCGCCGATCGCCGGTAACGATCAGTCGTTGATGAGTTCGAAGAGCCCCGCCGCGCCCATGCCGCCGCCGATGCACATCGTGACGACGAGCCATCTCGCCTTGCGCCGACGACCTTCGATGATGCCGTGGAGCGCGAGACGCGCGCCGCTCATGCCGTACGGATGCCCGACCGAGATCGCGCCGCCGTCGACGTTGAACTTCTCGTTGTCGATGCCGAGCCGATCGCGGCAATAGAGCGTCTGGACCGCGAACGCTTCGTTGAGCTCCCAGAGATCGATGTCGTCGACCGTGAGGTTGTGGCGTTCGAGTAACTTCGGCACCGCGAACACGGGGCCGATGCCCATCTCTTCGGGCTTGAGACCGGAGACCGCCATGCCGCGATAGTACGCGAGCGGCTCGAGGTCGTGTTTTTCGGCGTACTCGTAGCTCGTGAGGATCATCGCCGCCGCGCCGTCGGAGAGTTGCGATGCGTTGCCCGCCGTAATCGACGATTTCGGATTCATGAAGCTCGCGCTCTTGAGTTTCGCGAGCCCTTCGAGCGTCGTGTCGGAGCGGTTGCCTTCGTCTTTTTGGAGCGTGAACATCACTTCGCGGACGTCGCCCGTCGTCTTGTCCTCTTCGTACTTGTACGACGGGAGCGGCACGATCTCGGCATCGAAGCGCCCCGCGTCCTGTGCTGCGGCCGTGCGCCGTTGACTCTGCAGCGCGTATTCGTCTTGCGCCTCGCGCGAGACGTTATAGCGTTTCGCGACGAGATCGGCCGTCTCGATCATCGGCATGAAGAGGTCGGCTTGATGCCGCATCAGCCACTCTTCGCCGAAGAATTTGATGTTCGTGTTGTTCTGCACGAGGCTGATCGATTCGGCGCCCCCCGCGACCATCGCGGGCGCGCCGTCGACGACGATGCGATGCGCGGCGGTACTGATCGCCTGCAGGCCCGACGCGCAGTAACGCGTGATCGTCGTCCCGGCGACTTCGATCGGCAGACCCGCGCGGACGGCGGCGTTGCGCGCGAGGTTGTGGCCGGTCGCGCCCTCGGGCATGCCGACGCCGATGACGGTGTCCTCGATGTCGTGCGGGTCGACGCCCGAACGCTCGACGGCGTGTTTGATCGCGTGGCCCGCCATCGTCGCGCCGTGCGTCATGTTGAACGCGCCGCGGAACGCGCGGCCGATCGGCGTGCTCGCGCCGCCGACGATGACTGCTTCGGTTGCCATGTTAGTCGCGTGCTCCCATCTTCGTGCGCGGCGCGAATCCGCCGTTCTCCGCGGCTTCTTTGAGTTTCGGTGCGGGGACCCAATGTTCGCCGAGCGTTTTCCGCCACCCGACGATGCGATCGTAGATCTTTTTCGCGCCGATCGTATCGGCCCACCACATCGGTCCGCCTTGGAACCACGGAAAGCCGTATCCGAAGATCCACACGATGTCTTCGTCGCCCGGACGGAGCGCGATCCCCGACCCGAGTAATTCCGCGCCCTGATTGACGAGCGCGAACATGCAACGCTCGACGATCTCTTGGTCCGTGATGTCGGTGCGGCGGGCGATCCCGAGGCGCGCGGATTCGGCGGCGATGATCTCTTCGGCTTCGACGTTGCGTTGCGGCTTGCGATCGCCCGGTACGTACGTGAAGAAGCCCGTCCCCGTTTTCTGGCCGTAGTAGCCCTTTTCGTAGAGCCGGTGCGCGACTTCCGATTGGCGGTAGTCGGCCTTCGGCGCTTCTTGGCTGATCTTGTAGAAGACGTCGATTCCGGAGAGATCGCTCATGGCGAAGGGGCCCATCGGAAATCCGAAATCGCGGATCGCCTTGTCGACTTGCGACGGCGTCGCGCCCTCTTCGAGCAAGAACGACGCTTCCCGGATGTAGTCGAAGAGCATCCGGTTGCCGATGAAGCCGAACGCGTTGCCCGAGAGCACGCCTTTCTTGCGCAGTTTTTTCGAGAGCGCCATCGCGGTGACGAGCGTCTCCGCATCGGTTTTCGAACCGCGGACGACCTCGAGTAACTGCATGATGTTCGCGGGCGCGAAGAAATGGAGCCCGACGACCTTTTCGGGGCGCGACGTCGCGGACGCGATCTCGTCGAGATCGAGCGTCGAGGTATTCGAGGCGAGGATCGCCCCCGGCTTGAGCGCCCCGTCGAGCGCGGCGAAGACCTCTTTCTTCACCGCCATACTTTCGAAGACGGCCTCGATCACGAGATCCGCGTCGCGGATCGCGGCGTAGTCCGTCACGAAGGAGACGGACTCCGTGCGTTCCTTCGCTTTCTCGGCGTTCAGCTTACCTTTTTTGACCTGACCTTCGTACGTATCGGAGACGTTTTTCTTTCCGCGCTCGACTTGCTCGGGATTGACGTCGATCACCTGGACGGGGATGCCGGCGTTCGCGAACACCATCGCGATGCCCGTACCCATCGTCCCCGCGCCGACGACGGCCGCGCGGGCGATCTGCTTCGGTGCCGTATCTTCGGAGAGTCCGGGGATCTTGCCGAGCTCGCGCTCGGAGAAGAAGACGTGGATCGCCGACTGCGCGGGATCGCTCGCGACGAGTTCGTCGAAGAGCCGCGCTTCGTGCGCGAGGCCGTGTTTGAACTCCATCTGCGATGCGGCTTCGACCGCGTCGATGAGTTTGTGCGCGGCGAATCCGCCCTTGTCTTCCTTCGGCACCATGCCGTGCGCCATCGCGACCATGGGCGGCGGGGCGACGAATTTGAGCGCGCTGACGCGCACCTTCGTTCCGGCCTTCTCGCGCGCGAGCGCGACGGCGCGCTCGACGACGTCGCCGTCGACGATCTCGTCGACGATGCCCATCCCCTTCGCGGCCTTCGCGGGTTTCGATTCGCCCTTGAGCATCATGTCGAGCGCCATCTGCACGCCCGCGAGACCCATGTTCATCGGGTTCTTCGTCGCGAGCAGACGCGGGAGGCGTTGCGTCCCGCCGGCACCCGGGAGGAGGCCGAGTAAGATTTCGGGCAGGCCGACTTTCGAATCGGGCGTCGCGAGACGATAATCGCAGGCGAGCGCGGTCTCGAGACCGCCGCCGAGCGCGTTTCCGTCGATCGCCGCGACGTACGTCTTCGCGCTCTTCTCGATCGCGCCGACGACGTCGCGGACGGTTTTCGCGCCGGGCTCGGGGACGCGCGTGAAATCGTTGATGTCCGCGCCGCCGCTGAAGAATCCGTTCGATCCCGCCAACACGATCGCGCGCACGCTCTCGTCGGCTTCCGCGGCTTCGAGTTCGGCGAGCAACGCCCCCGACATCGTCAGCGAGAGTGCGTTGACGGGCGGATTCCGGAACGTCAGGATCCGCACGCCGTCGCGCGTCTCCGCGCCGACCAGAGGTGCCGAGCGTGGCTCAGTTTCGACCATCGATATCTCCCAGAACGCGAGCAGGCTGAAAACGCTATTCGACGGACGCGCGGGGCACCTTCGGTGCGGCCGCGCGTCGACTCGAATATATTTCCACCGCGCCGTGCGCGCGATCGCGGGCGAGTAACGCGGCGCGTTCGCCCGGCCGTTCCGTTCGGTTAGGTCGTCAGATCGGAATGACGGACGGCGTTCCGAAGCCGACCGTGAGGTTGATCGTCGTCGACTTCGTTCCGCCGAAGAGCGTCGCGGTATTGGTACGGGGATTGATGTTCTTGTAGAGCGCGCACTCCGTCTGGAAGCTCGTCGTGGCGGTCTGCGGTGCGACGCACGTCGTGTCGATCACGCCGAGGCGCCCCGTGTGGCCGTACGGCGGGTTCGACGGCGTCGCCGTGAACAGTTCGCCCTGCACGTAGAACGGCGATTTCGGTCCGCCGAGCTTTTTGTTGAATCCTAAAATAAACGTCGGGATGTTCACGGGATACGGATCGACGGGTTCGTACGTCGGCAGGCGAGAGGGTTGGAAGAAGATCGTCGTCGTCGGCGTCGCGAAGTACCGCAGGTCGAGGACCTCGAAGATCTGCGCGCTGTTGCCCGTGTTGTTTCCGTTCGTATTCACGTTCCACGACGGTCCCGCGGTGAGGACGCCGAAGAGTTTCGTCGACGCGGCGAACGGGAGCGAGAGAAAGATCGATTTTTTCTGCGACGTGCGCACGTGGACGTCGTGGTACGTCCCGCGCGAGGGATCCCAGGCGAGGAACTGATCGTCGCCGCCGCCGATCGATCCGCGCTGCGAGAGGTACGTCGGCGAGATGACGATCGGGAAGAGTCCGCCGACGTAGATGATCTTCTGGAAGCTCAGGATCGAGATGCGATCCTGCACCCCCGCGTCTTGCGAGAAGACGCCGAGTCGTGCGGGGCACGTTTCGAACGCGCCGAGCCCGGCGTCGATGCAGTTCGTCCGTCCGAGCGGGTTGGGAGCGCGGAGCGCCGCGTTGGAGACGTACGCCGGAACCGTTCCGGTATCGAATCCGATCGGATAGAAATCGACGTCGTAGTATCCGGCGAAGATCCGCGTGTATTTCTCCGGCGCGATGTAGATCTGGCCGTCGAAGCCGCCTTTGAGATTTACTTGCGACCGTCCGATGTTACCGTACGGAAGCGTCGAGGTGAGCTCGGCGCTGTACGCGATCCCCGGGCTGCGCGGATTCTCGAATCCGGGCTTGATGTCGGTGATGTCCTTGAAGTCGCCGGCTTGCAAACCGCCCGATTTCGGCGTCGACGTCGTGGGGGCGGTCGGCGGCGCGCCGGCCGCGGAACCGGCGCCGGTCGTCGGCACCCCCGCCGCGAACGCGGCTTGCCGGCGCACGCTCTCGGCCGCCTTCGCCGCGGCCCGTTCGGCTTTTTTCTCCGCCATCGCGTCGCGGATCATGAGCGCCGCGGAATCCGCGACGGGCAGACCGCTCGCGGCGCCGTCGTTCGCAACCTGCGCCGACGCGAGAGAGGGAAGCGCCGTCAGCGCCACCGCGAGCGTCGCACGAAAACGTGCGGATGTGAAAAGCCGGAGGTTCATACCGGAGTTCCTCGATCGGAAAAGGGCGGCAATCCATCTCATCGGGGGACGAGACGTCGGGCTAAGGCCGTTGGTTTGGTGGAAGCTTCCGAACCTCTTGCTATCCGATAGGAAAACTTTTCGAATAGTGGTAGCGTGCGGAAACTAGCTCTCTGGAGACGCGATGCAGACTCTGGCCCAATTCATCGATTCCGGACTCTCCGACGCACGGCCGCAAGCCTATGCCGAGCGTCTCGGGCGTCCGGAATGGGCGTATACGTCGTCGACGACGATGCGCGAACGGGCCGGACGGATCGCGCGCGCGTTGCGCGCGGCGGGCGCCGAGCGCGGCGACCGCGTGGCGATCGTCGCGGAGAACAGCGTCGATTGGATCGCGACCGCGTTCGGCATCCACTACGCCGGATGCGTCGCGGTGCCGGTGTTCTCGACGCTCGCGCTCGACCAGCTCGACTACATCTTGCGGGATAGCGAGGCGAAGCTCGCGTTCGTCGACACGGCGGCGGACGCCGAACGGCTCGCGGCGGCGTGTTCGTCGGCGCCCCGGATCGTCACGCTCGCGGGTGACGGACCGCACGCGCTCTCGACCTTCGCGGGCTCGGTCGCCCCGTTCGATCCGAGCGACTCGGCCGCGCTCGCGCGCGACGTGAGCGTCGACGATCTCGCCGTCCTCATCTATACGTCGGGGACGACGGGCGATCCCAAAGGCGTCATGCTCCTCAACCGCAACATCGTCGCCAACGCCGAGAGCAGCGGGACCTATCTCATGAGCTATCGGGTCTCCGCGCCCGACGAACCGGTGCTCAGCGTCCTCCCCTTCGCGCACATCTACGAACACAATAATCTCATGGTCTACCTGATGCGGCGCGCGCGCGTGTTCGTCACCCAGCCCGACTACGTGCTCGACGATCTCAAGTCGGCGCGACCCGTCACGCTCGCGTTCGTGCCGCGGATCTTCGAACGTATCCTCGCGGGGATCGTCGGACGCGCGAAGGCCGAAGGCGGCGCGCGCGCGCGGCTCGTTCCGTGGGCGCTCGGGATCGGACGCGATTACACGGCCGCGTCGATCGACGGCAAGCGCCCCCCGGTCTCCCTCTCGTTACCGTACGCGATCGCGCAGCGGCTCGTGCTCTCGAAGATCCGTCCGATGTCGGGGCTCGATCGCACGGAGTTCATCTCGACCGGCAGCGCGCCGCTCCATCGCGACATCGCGTTCACGTTCTCGGGGATGGGCGTGCCGATCTGCGAGGGCTACGGTCTCACGGAGACCTCGCCCGTCCTGACCGTCAACCTGCCGCAAGCCAATCGCACGGGGAGCGTCGGCAAACCGATCCCGGGCGTCGAGATCAAGCTCGCCGAGGACGGCGAGATCCTCGCCAAGGGCCCGAACGTGATGGCCGGATACTATCACCGTCCGGACGAGCGGCCGTTCACGGACGACGGCTGGTTCAAGACGGGCGACATCGGCGAGTTCGACGCCGACGGCTTTTTGTTCATCACCGATCGAAAAAAAGAACTGCTCAAGAGTTCGGCCGGCAAGTACATCGCGCCCGGTCGCGTGGAGTCGTCGCTCCGGCGTTCGATCTACATCGGACAGTGCTTCGTGGTCGGCGACGCGCGGCCGTTTCCGATCGCGCTCGTCTGCCCGAACTGGGATCTCGTCCGTCGCGAACTCTCGATCGACGCGAGCGTCACGAACGCCGCACTCGTCGAGCGCTCCGACGTGCGCGAACTGATCGGTCACGAGGTCATCGAGAAGACCAACGATCTCGGGTCGTTCGAACAGATCCGTCGCTTCGCGCTCCTGCCGCGCGATCTGACGATCGAGGACGGCGAACTCTCGCCGACGATGAAAGTCAAACGGCGCGTCGTCGAGAAAAAATTCGCCGATCTCATCGAGTCGGCGTACGGCCGGACGAAGGTGAACCGCTAAAGCGATTCGCCGACGGGTCGCCGGAGAGCCCGTCGGGGGTTTCGAGCGACCGGTTACGGCGTCGCGCCGAGGCCGAGGGTCTCGCGCACGATCCGCGCGAGCGGCGCGCGCGCGTCGGCGAGCGCGAGCGCGATCGAGAAGTGATCGTGTTCCGGCGCCTCGAGTTCGCGGATCTCCGTCCCCTTCGCGCGCCACGCGCGGACGAACGCGTCCTGCTGTTGCCGGAACGCTTCGGATTCGAGACCGCCGCACGTCGCGACGAGCCGAAGCCCGGGCGTCGGGTCGCGGAATTCGGGTGAGTTCCGGCGCGCGCACGCGTCGTCCATCGCCACCGCGTCGTTGATCGACGTGAAGCGGAGCGGCGCGAGATCGTAGATACCGGAGACCGCGACGATCGCCGCGACGGGTTCGAGCGTGGCGAGCATCGCGGCGAGATGTGCGCCCGCCGAATGACCGCCGACGACGATCCGCTCGGGCGGCGTGCCGAACGCGCGCGCCTCCTCGCGGACGCGCGCGTACGCGCTCCGGATCGCGCGGACGATCTCGTCGAGCGTCGCGTGCGGCGCGAGCGGATAATTCGTGACGGCGACCGCGCCGCCCGCGCGCACGATCGGTCCGGCGACGTACGACGACGCATCCTTGGACATGCGTTGCCAGTAGCCGCCGTGGATCCAAAAGAAGAGCGGTGCGCCGGGCGCTCGCGGGCGCCAGAGATCGAACGTCTCGCGCTCGCCCGGCCCGTACGAGAGCGTCTCGCACGGATGCGCGTCGCGCGTCGCCGCGCTCTCGTCCGCGAAGCGTCGGACGTACGCGGCGAACGGCTCGCGTGCGGTACGGGCCGTATCGTACGCGCGCTCGAGCGCGTCGCGCGTGAGATCGCCCCAGACCGCGGCCTCGCTCACGCCGTCGGTCCTACGTCGTGGGGGTCGGTTTCAGAAGCAGCGCCGAGATGCGACCGGTCGAATTATCGAGTCCGAAATTGTAGTCGAACGACTGATCGCCCCACACGACGCGGAACACCCAGGTCGTGCTTCCGGCGCTCGTCGTCTTGTCGCGGAGCGCCACCTTCTGCGGCGGTCCGAGCGGGCCGAGTTGCTTCGCGAGCGCCGCGACGGTCGCGTCCTGAAGGCCGGCGTTGAGATCCGCGGTCAGTTGCGTCCGATCGAGCGTGCCCTTTTGCAGGCGCCCGAGCCATTCTTTCGCGCGGGCCGCGACCTTCGCGTCGGCATCTTCTGGGGCGGCCGACGACGCGGGCGCGGCCGATGCGTTCGCGGAGGGTTGCGATTCGGGCGTCGGAGATATCGCGGCGCTCGTCACCGGTGCCGGCACGGGAGGGTTCTGCGACGCGAGCGCGCGCGCGGTCGTGACGCTCGTCGAGAGCGTCAGGGCGATCGCGCCGATCAACGCGATGTTCAAAACGGAGACTCCTCTTCGTGGGGTAGAACGGTCGGTCACGCGGTCGATTCATCTACAAGCGGCATAAACGAAACGATGATGATGGGGCTCTGGTTCGCGTCCGAGTCCTCGGGACCGCCGGGCTTGACGTGGACTTTACGCTCGGCTTGCGACATCGGTCGAGGTGGAATCCATCCGCCGCTCCGTGAACCTCCGCCGCATGGCTACGATAACGATTCCGAACGGCGTCGCGACGCGCACGGAGACCGACTCCATGGGGCCCGTGCCGGTCCCCGTCGACAAGTATTATGGAGCGCAAGCCGCGCGCTCGCTCGTGAATTTCGATATCGGTGATGGTGAGACGCCGCGCGACGTGATGCCGCGCCAGGTCGTCCGCGCGATGGCGACGCTCAAAAAGGCCTGCGCGCTCGTCAACCGCGACCTCGGCAAGCTCGACGCCGAGAAAACCGATCTCATCGTACGCGCCGCGGACGAAGTAATCGCGGGCGATCTCTACGCGCACTTTCCGCTTCGCGTCTGGCAGACGGGCTCCGGAACGCAGACGAACATGAACGTCAACGAAGTGATCTCGAACCGGGCGATCGAGCTCGCGGGCGGTGAGATGGGTTCGAAGAAGCCCGTCCATCCCAACGACCACGTGAACATGTCGCAGTCCTCGAACGACACGTTTCCGACCGCGATGCACATGGCGGCGGCCGAGGCGATCGTCGATATGCTGCCGTCGATCAAGGCGCTCCGCGACGCGCTCGACGCGAAGGCGAAAGCCTGGACCGATATCGTGAAGGTCGGCCGCACGCACCTCCAGGACGCGACGCCGCTCACGCTCGGTCAGGAGTTCTCGGGCTACGTCGTGCAACTCGATCGCGCGATGGTCGCGATCGAGGAAGCGCTCGCGCACGTCTACGATCTCGCGATCGGCGGCACGGCGGTCGGTACCGGACTCAACGCGCATCCCGAGTTCGCCGAACGCGCCGCGAAGAAGCTCGTCGAACTCACGGGACTTCCGTTCCGCTCGCATCCCAATAAGTTCACGGCACTCGCCTCGCACGACGATTTCGTCTTCGCATCGGGCGCGCTCAAACAACTCGCGGCGGCGCTCATGAAGATCGCGAACGACATCCGTTGGCTCGGTTCGGGTCCGCGCGCCGGGATCGGCGAACTCTCGTTACCGGAGAACGAACCCGGCAGTTCGATCATGCCGGGTAAAGTGAATCCGACGCAGTGCGAGGCGGTCACGATGGTCGCGGTGCAAGTCTACGGCAACGATGCGGCGATCTCGTTCGGCGCCTCGCAAGGTAACTTCGAACTCAACGTCTTCAACCCGGTGATGATCTACAACTTCTTGCACTCGACGACGCTCTTGCGCGACGCGAGCACGATGTTCCGGATCCACTGCATCGACGGACTCACGGCGAACGAGGACAAGATCGCGTCGTACCTCGCGGATTCGCTCATGACCGTCACGGCGCTCTCGCCGAAGATCGGATACGACAAGGCGGCGGAGATCGCGAAGACGGCGCACAAGAAAAACTCGACGCTCAAAGAGGCGGCGGTCGGGCTCGGGTACGTCACGGCGGAAGACTTCGACAA
>CAZZXB010000009.1:0-14708 GCA_964658025.1 uncultured Janthinobacterium sp. | reverse complement strand
CGCTACAAAAATCCCATCCATGGGATTTTTGCTGCTACACCGCTCGTCGCTCCCGCCCTCCGGGCTCCGCTCCTCGTCGGTAGTTCCCGCGAGCGAATCGCACGCCCCCGCCCGCTGTCGGTGGTCGACGACGCGGGAAGAGCGCGGTTAGCTGGTTCGTGCGTTCGTCGGCGGCGACGCTCGCGCGTGGGCTTGGTGCGGGAGCGGGTTACGATCGCGCTAGGACTTCGATCTCTACGCGAGAGCCGCGGGGGAGTTCTTTCACGGCGACGGTCGAGCGGGCGGGTGGGGTGTCGGTGCCTTTGAAGAATTCGCCGTAGACGGCGTTGACGGCGGCGAAATCGGACATGTCGAGTAAGTAGATCGTCGTTTTCACGACGTCGGCGAAATTGCGGCCGGCGGCGGCGAGGACGGCGGCGACGTTCGCCATTACTTGATGCGTCTGCGTGGCGACGCCGCCTTCCACGATCTCGCCCGAATGCGGATCGAGCGGGATCTGGCCGCTACAGAACAGGAAGCCGCCGACCTCGACGGCCTGCGAGTACGGACCGATCGGCGCGGGGGCGGCTTCGGTTTGGATTCGCTTCACGCGCGCGCTTCGGCGGGGACGGGGGCCTCGAACGACATCGTACCTTTGTACTTCATGGGCGGTTCCTCGACGCCGAAATTGGTTTTCGCGAGTTCGGCGATGCGCGCCATCTCGCTGTGGTCGAGCGGCGGCGTGTCGGAGGCGGCGGCGAACTCTCGCAGTTGCTCGCCGTTGTAGATGTTCGGCAAGACGGTCATCACGCGCGGTTCGGCGAGGAGCCATTGGATCGAGGCCTGTCCGAGCGTGCGGCCGCGTTCCTCGAGGAAGCGGACGGTCTCGACTTTTTTCACGCCGGCGACGAGCCAGCTCTTCGGGCGGTGACTGCGATGGTCGGTCGGGGCGAACGTCGTGTCGAGCGTGTAGCGACCCTCGAGCATGCCGCTCGAATGCGGCACGCGGATCTGGTAGCCGGTTTTCGCGTTCGCATCGTAGGCGGCGCGCACCATCTCGGCGCCGGGGAACTGTTCGAAGACGTTCCAGATCATCTGCACGTTCGTCACGTTCCGCTTGCGCGCGGACTCGACGCCCTCGACGAGCCAGCCGATCGCGGGTCCGAGCGCCACGCCGTAACTGCGGATCTTGCCTTCGCTCTCGAAGGCTTCGAGTAAGGCGAAGAGTTCGTCGTTTTCGATCTCCGAGAGATGCGCGTTGTGGATCGAATAGATATCGATGACGTCGGTCTGCAGGCGACGTAGCGACTGCTCGAGGGCGTAGCGCACGAACGACGGCGAGAAGTCGTGCGGGATCTCTTGCTGGCCCTTGCGCTCGCCCGCGTAGGTGTAGAAATCGTAGCCGAACTTCGTGGAGTACACGACCTCGTCGCGACGGCCCGAGAAGGCGCGGGCGAGTTGTTCTTCGCTGCGACCGTTGCCGTAGGTGTCGGCCGCGTCGAAGAGCGTGACGCCGAGATCGAGCGCCTCGCGCAATAATTCCGTCGCGCCGTCGTCGGTGATCTCGCCCCACCAACCGGTCGACGTCGTCCAGAGTCCGAAGCCGACCTCGCTCACGGCGATGTCGGTCCCGGGATACGTGCGATACTTCATGGTCTCGTGCCCTCCGTCCGAGCGTATCCGCAGGACCGGTCGGAATTCCCTCGCGGAACCGGGCGGGGTTTGGAGCGGTCTAGTACGCGATGGAAGTCGACGAACTCCGAGAATTCGCCGAGCGCGCGGTGAGCGTTCGCTTGAACGACGGGTCCGAACACGTCGGCGTGTTGCGGACGGAACTGTTGACCGAGCGTTCGATTTCGGTATTCATCGCGCGGCCGGGCGGCGGCGCGACGCTCTATATCGATCAGATCACGGACGTCTCGCCGCAGGCGTAGAAGCGGGTTCGCGTGAGCGATCTCGCGCCCGGCGAATCTCTGCTCGCCGCCTTCGAGCGCGCGGCGCGCTGGATCGACGGCTACTATCGCGATCCCGGACGATATCCCGTGCTCTCGCGCGCGGAGCCGGGCGACCTCGTCCGCGCGCTCCCGCGCGAGGCGCCGGAGCGGGGCGAATCGTTCGAACGGATCTTCGCCGATTTCGAACGGCTCGTGGTCCCCGGCATCACGCATTGGAATCACCCGCGTTTCTTCGCGTACTTCTCGATCAGTTCGGCGCCCGTCGCCGTGATCGCGGAAGCGCTCGCCGCGACGCTCGACGTCAACGCGATGCTCTGGCGTACGTCGCCCGCGGCGACCGAACTCGAAGACGTCGTTCTCGTTTGGTTGCGTACCCTGCTCGGGCTCGACGACGGGCTCAGCGGGATCGTCTACGACACGGCGTCGATCTCCGGCTTTACGGCGCTCGCAGCGGCGCGCGAATCGCTCGGGCTCGACGTCCGCGAACGCGGACTCGCCGGTCGCGCGGATCTGCCCGCGCTACGCGTCTATCTCACGGAGCACACGCACTCGCACGTGGAGAAGGCCGCGATCGCGCTCGGCGTCGGGCGCGAGAACGTCGTCCGCGTCGCGGTCGACGAGGCCTATCGGATGCGACCGGACGCCCTCGAAGACGCGCTCGCGCAGGATCGCGCGCGCGGGATGCGTCCGATGTGCGTCGTCGCGACCGTCGGGACGACCTCGACGACCTCGAGCGATCCCGTCGTCGAGATCGGGCGGATCGCGAAAGCGCACGATGCGTGGTTTCACGTCGATGCCGCATACGCGGGACCGGCGGCGATCGTCCCCGAGTTCCGGCACCTCCTCGCGGGCACGGAACGTGCCGATTCGCTCGTCGTGAATCCGCACAAGTGGATGTTCGTGCCGATCGATCTCTCGGTTCTGTACGTTCGCGATCTCGCGCTCTTGCGGCGGACCTTCGCGCTCGTCGCGGACTACCTCGTGACGCCCGAGACGGACGTTCGCAATTACATGGACTACGGTCTGCAGCTCGGCCGTCGCTTCCGAGCGCTCAAACTCTGGTTCGCGCTCCGACACTTCGGCGCCGAAGGGATGCGCGCGGCGTTACGCGAGCACGTCGCGCTCGCGCAACGCTTCGCGGGGTGGGTGCGCGACGAACCGGACTGGGTCGTCGCCGCGCCGCATCCGCTCTCGGTCGTCTGCTTCCGTCACGAACCGCCCGCCCTCGCGCCTGCGGAGTGGGACGCGCACAACGCCCGACTCGTCGACGCGGTCAACGCGACGGGCGAGGCATTTCTCTCTACGACGAAGCTCGACGGCCGGCTCGTCCCCCGCGTCGCGATCGGCAACGAGCGGACGACCGAACGCGACGTCCGCGCCGTCTGGGCGTTGTTGCGCGAGGCGGCCGCGCGCGATCTCGCCTCGGCCTGATCGCGTCGCGATTCAGACGGACGTGCGTTCGTCGCCCGTGTACGACATGTCGAGTGCGATGCGTTTGAGCCCGCCCCGCTTCGCGCGGTAGAGCGCGCGGTCGGCGCGCTCGGAGAGTCCCCGCACGTCGTCGCCCGACGCGTCGGCCGCTGCGACGCCGAAGCTGACCGTCAGGAGCGGGCTGCGCGCGTGCGGACTCTGCACGATCGCCAAGCGCGCGAACGCGGCGCGCGCGCGTTCGGCGACGACCGCGGCGCCCGCGAGATCGGTGAAGGGCAGGAGCGCGACGAACTCGTCGCCGCCGAGCCGAAAACACGCGTCCGGCGGGCGATTGGCGACGGTCGCGATCGTCCTGCCGATCGTGCGTAACACCTCGTCGCCCGCGGGATGGCCGAAGTAATCGTTGTACGCCTTGAAGTCGTCGATGTCGAACGCGACGAGCGAGATCTGCGCCCGCGCGAGCGCGCAGTTCTCGATCTCCTCTTCGAATCGCGCGTCGTATCCGCGCCGATTGTAGAGCCCCGTCAACGCGTCGCGGAACGCGGCCTCGATGAGCGAACGTTTGTCGGCGGCGAACGCCGCGAGCTGCTCGTTCGCGTGGCGGAGTTGGACGACGAGAAAGATCGTCATCCACGCCGCGCCCTCGAAGAGATCGACGTACCAGGCGAGCGACGCCCGCGTGCGGACCATCTCGCCGCCGACGAACACCTCGATCGCGAGCGCGAGCAACACGACCGCGAGCCAGAGATCCGTCGCGTTACGCAGCGACGTCCGCGCGACGAGCGTGGCGAACACGGCGGCGCACGACGCGATGACGAGCCCTTCGACCATCTGATGGAAGAAGGGCGCGTAGCCGGACGACGTGACGAGCACGGGGAGGTCGGCGTGGAAGAGATAGAGCGCTTCGACGAGCGAACCCGCGACGACGGCGACGACGACGACGTAGTTGCGCGCGATGCGTGCCGAGGCGCTCGCGTCGACCGCGGTCCGCGTGAAGTAACTCTCCGCCCAAACGTAGCCGCCCGCGAGGACGATGAACGCCGCGTGCCAGCCGACCCAGAACCACGCCGTCGTCTGCGCTCCGGCGCCGAAGCCCGTTTTCGAGAACACGCCCGGAAACGTCAGCATGTACGGAACCAGGAGCAACGCCGCGCAACCGTACGCCGTGCCGAGGAACGCGTGCGGGAGAAATCCGGAGCGGCGGTATTGATTGCGCAGGATCGACGCGGAGACGAGCATCGCGACGCACGCGGCCGAACTGATCGCCGGAACGATGGCGGTCATCTCGGGGAGCGGTCGGGCGCCGAACGGTACGGTCGCGAAGGCGCCCGCGATGAGCGAGAGTGCGACGGCGAGAGCCGCCCGCCGTTCTCCGATCGAGACGTCTGCGTACGCACGCTCGTCCGAGCGGGGGTGTGGCGGCATACGGTGTGTGTCGTCAGGTCATACGGGTCGCTTTATCGCGTGCGCCCCAACGGTGACGCCGCTCTCAGGAAGCCGGCGGTCAGTAGATGCGCAGGTATGCGTCGCGTTCCCAGGGATGGACGGCCCGACGGTATCGCTCGTATTCCGCGAACTTCGCGTCGCGGAACGCGTGATACACGTGATCGCCGAGCGCGCCGCGGACGACGGGGTCGTCGTCGAGTTCCTTGAGCGCCTGCCGGAGCGATTTCGGGAGCGTTCGGATCCGACGCTTGTCGCGCGCGCGTTCGTCGAGATCGTAGGTCGTGCCGACGAGCGGATCGCCCGGGAGCCGGTGGTCGCGGATCCCGCTCGCGAGGCTCGCCACGAGGACGGCCATGGCGAGATACGGATTGCACGACGGATCGGCGCTGCGAACTTCGACGACGGCCCGTCCGTCCGTCTGGTTCGGCACGCGGACGAGCGAGTTCGCGCTGCGATGCGACCAGACCGTGTAGATCGGCGCGTCCCACGCGGCGACGAGTCGCTTGTACGAGTTCACCGTGGGATTGCAGATCGCGGTGAATGCGGGCGCGTGTTGCAAGAGCCCGCCGATCGCGAAGAGCGTCTCCTCGGTGAGATCGCCGTCGGGCGGGGCGCCGCCGGGCGTGGCGTCGGCGGGGAGCGAGAAGTAGACGTGGACGCCCGAGCCCGCGAGTTCCTCGCTCGGTTTCGGCATGAACGTCGCGTGGAGGCCGTGTCGTGCGGCGATGTGTTTCGCGGCCGTGCGCGTGGTCACGAGCGCGTCGGCCGCGGCGAGGATCCCGGCCTCCTTGAGATCGATCTCGTGCTGACCCGCGCCGTGCTCGTGATGCGCGCTCGCGACGGCGATCCCCATCGATTCGAGCGCGGTGACGATCTCGAGCCGTGCCGCCTCGCCGCGATCGGTTTCGTCGATGTCGAAATACGATCCGACGTCGTGCGAGCGCGTCGTCGGCGAGCCTCCGGCGTCGAGATCGAAGAGATAGAACTCGACTTCCAAGCCGCTGAGCAATCCCGTCGCGACGTCGCGCGCGTCTTCGATCGCGCGTCGCAACGTCGTGCGCGGGCACCCTTCGAACGGCTCGCCGTCCGGCGTCGCGATGTCGCAGATGAGTCGACCCTCGACGCGCCCGCCCTCGGTCCACGGATGGATCGCGAAGGTCGAGAGATCGGGGAGCAACATCATGTCGGCTTCCTCGCCGCGCACGAATCCGTCGATCGAGCCGCCGTCGAAGGTGACCTTCCCCTCGATCGCGCGTTCGAGTTCGCCGATCGGGACCGTGACGTTCTTGTTGATCCCGAGGATATCGACGAACGAGAGCCGCACGAAACGGACCTCGCGTTCCTTCGCGAGTTTGAGGATCTCGCGTTTGTTCGTCACTTTACCGTTCGTGAGCGTTGAGTGCATCGATCGCCATCGCCGTTCGCAGGGTGAGTTGGTCGTGAGGGGAGTCGAGGTCGTTCTCGCTGATATCGGCGATCTGACGCAACCGGTAGAACACCGTGTGGCGATGGACCGACAGCTCCGCGGCCGCGGTCTTCACGTTCTGGCCGACGTCGAAATAGAGCCGCAGCGTGCGGATGAGTTCGGTCTGATGCTTCTCGTCGTACGCGCGTAGCGGCGCGAGGACCCGATCGGAGAAGGCGCGCAGTTCGGCTTCGGTCGTCCCGCCGCGCAACAGGAGCGGATAGACGCCGAGATCTTCGTACGGCATCACGCGCGAACCGCCGAAGAGGCGTCGCGCGATGAACATCGATTCGCGCGCTTCGTCGACGGTGCGGAACGCGGCGATCGCGTCGACCGGCCGTCCGATGCCGCCGACGATCTTCGCGCCGAATTGCACCTTCGTCGCGGCGCGCGGGATGAGCGTCGCCGCCGTGCGCACGTTGGCCGCGTCGACGTCGAGCGGTGCCGGACACAGGAACACGAACCCGCCGCCGCGCTCGAGCACGACGATCTCGCTCGGACCGGAGCGCAACGTCTCGAGCGCGATCCGGCGCAGGTCGCCCGTCTTCACGGTCGACGACGCTTCGTCGAGCCCCTCGGCCTCGACCGCGACCGCGACGTACGTCGGTGCGAGCGCGATGCCGCGCGCGGTCGCGTCGTCGCGCGCCTCGATCGGGTCGTCGTAGTTGCGCGCGAGGAGACGATCCCAAAACGATTTCCGGCGATTCTTTCCGCCGCCCGTGTCGCGCGAGAGTTCGACCGCGATCGCGGCGGCCGTGAGCCGCGCGGCGCCGGTGCGGCCTTCGAGCGAGCCCGTCGGAAAGACCGAGAGCCAGCCCGCGGCGGCGTCGCCCGCGCGGATCCGAACGGCGAGACCGCCGAGCGGGTCGCCCGGCGTCAGGAGCGTGACGAGGTTCTCGCGATCGGCGACGTTGCCGATCATGTCGCGCGCCGACGGCGGGACGCGGCGCGCGCCCGTCCCCGCGAGCGCGACGTGTTTCCACTCCGCGTCCTCGACGAGCACCGCGGCCTCGAGCGCGGTCGCGAGGTGCGTCGCGAGTGCTTTCGTGCCGCCGCCCGTGCTCGCGATGCGCGCGAGTCCTTCGCCGAAGTCGACGAGTTGATCGGTCGAGATGACGGCGCTATCGATCACGCGAAGCCCCCCGAGACATGGGAATTCTGAACGTCCACCTCTACGTCGGTTTGATCGTCGTGCTGACGTCGCTCGCCGCGATCTTCTGGGTGCCGGCGCGTCGTTTCGTGCTCTATCTGCTCGTCCTCCAGATCGTTCTCGGCTTCGCGATATGGGGAATCACGAAACTCGTACCGCCCCCGGCCCACTGGATCCTCGCGATCTTCAGCGGCGGCGTCTATGCGATGGCGAGTGCGTTCGAACGTCGCGGTCGCCCGCGCGCGCTCGTGCTCGGCACGCTCGTCGTCGGATTTCTCGTGCTCGGATACGTCTACGGCTTGGGACAGCACGCCGTGCGAGCATCGCACGGTTGAGCGCCTTTTCCCTTTTCCGTGTCGCGCTAACTTCCGCCGAAGAAGGTCTGCTGGACGGTCGACACGACCGTCAGCACGCCGACGATCCCGACGGTCGCCCAGGCGATCGCGTTGAACGCGAGATTATTCGTGAAGCGGCCCATCAGTCGTTTGTCGTTGATCAACAGTAACATCAGCACGAGGACGACCGGGAGTAAGACCCCGTTGAGCACCTGCGAGTAGAAGATCGTCGCGAGGAGCGGCGCGCCCGGCGTCACGACGAATCCGGCACCGAGGACGATCAGCCCGAGGTAGAGGCCGTAAAAAATCTTCGCTTCGGAGAAGCGGCGCTGGACTCCCGATTCGAAGCCGAAGGCCTCGCACACGTAGTACGCCGTCGAGAGCGGGAGGATCGATGCGGTGAAGATCGCCGCGTTGAGCAAGCCGAGGGCGAAGAGGAGCGAGGCGTATTTGCCGGCGAGCGGTTGGAGCGCTTGCGCGACGTCGCCCGCGTCTTTGATGACCAGGGGCGACGCTCCGGGCGCGAGGTGCGCGTTATGGAAGAAGATCGTCGCGGCGCTCGAGACGACGATGAAGAACGCGATCACGTCCGTGACGACCGAGCCCGTGATCACGTCGATGCGCGAGTACGCGTACTGTTCGACGCGGACGCCCTTCTCGACGACGGCCGACTGGATGTAGAACTGCATCCAGGGCGAGATCGTCGTGCCGATCACGCCGATCGCCGTGAGGAGATACGCGCTCGTCGGCGTGAAGTGCGGCACGATCGTCGCGCGCAACACCTCGCCCCACGGCGGCTTCACGAGCACGCCGCTCACGACGTAGGCGAGATAGAGGATGCAGAAGACGAAGAAGACGCGTTCGACGATCCGATAATTGCCGCGCGTGATCGTCGTGTACACGAGGAGCGCCGCCGCCGCGACGAGCACGAACGCGAACCAATACTCCGACATGCCGGAGAGGAACGGCAGATACGTGTGGATGATCGGCGCCGCGGACGCGATGCCCGCGAACTCGGCCGCGGTGTTTCCGAGGTCGCTCACGACGAAGAGGAAGAGCACGATCGCCGTGACCTTCACGCCGAAGTTCTCGCGGATCAGATCGGCGAGCCCCTTCCCCGTGACCGCGCCCATCCGCGCGCACATCTCTTGCGTCACGATGAGCGCGAGCGTGACCGGCAGGAGCAGCCAGAGCATCGAATACCCGAACTGCGCGCCCGCGATCGAGTAGGTCGTGATGCCGCCGACGTCGTTGTCGGCGTTCGCGGTGATGATCCCCGGTCCGATCACGGAGAAGAACATCACGAGCTGCCGCCAGAGCGTCGGGCGCCGGAGCGCGTCAGGTGCGGGCACGTTCGCGTCGCTTTCCGTGACGGACCATGCGCGGTAGCGACGTCGCGATCTTCTCGGGCATGATCGCGTCGATCGCGTCGTCGACGGTCACGATGCCGAGGATCCGATCTTCGTCGTCGACGACGGGGACGGCGAGGAGGTCGTACCGCGCGATCGTCGAGGCGACGTCCTCCGCGCTCATGTCGGGCGAGACGCTCACGATGTCGGTGTCCATGAGCTTGTGGATGAACGCCGTCGGAAGCGCGAGGAGCAGCGCGCGCAGCGAGATGACCCCGAGCAGTTTGCGGTGGTGGTCGGTCACGAACAAGTAATAGATGAACTCCGACTCGGGACCGATCTCGCGGATCTTCGCGATCGTCGCCTCGGTCGTGCGGTGCGGGTAGATCCACACGTAATCGGTCGTCATCAGACCGCCGGCCGTATCGGGTTCGTACTCGACGAGCTCTTCGAGTTCGTCCGCGTATTCGCGGTCTTCGATCTTGGCGAGCAGGCGCGTCCGTTCGGCTTCGTCGAGTTCGCCGAGTAAGTCCGCGGCGTCGTCGGAATCCATCTCCTCGATGATGTCGGCCGCGCGCTCCTCGCCGAGATCGCGGATGATCGACTGCTGGACGTCCGCTTCGAGGTGTTCGAAGGCGTCGGCGGCGGTCTCGTCGTCGAGCGACTGCACGACGCGCGCGGCATCTTGCGCGGAGAGATCGCTGATGATCTCCGCGAGTTCGGAGGGATGGAGCCGCGAGAGGCGTTCGTTCGAAACCGAGAGGTGGACGAGCGACGGATTGGGATCCTTGATCGGCGCGACGTTGTCCCAGGCGATGAGCGTCTTGGGCACGCGATCGACGAGTCGCGGCGCGATGCGGCCCGTGCCCAAGCGCCGGAGCAGTCCCGACACGCCGATATCCGCGGCGACGACGCGGAGCGTGCCGCCGGTGTTCGCGACCTCGAGATCGTTGATGCGTACGACCTTGCGTCCGTCGACGTCGACGATCTGCTTGTCGAAGAGATCCTTGATGAGGTAGAGGACGTCGTCGTCCGAGGAGGCGGGCTCCGTCGGCGCGCGTCCGAGCACGATCGCGCCCTTCGCGTCGACGTCGAGGACGTCCGCGATCGCGACGCTCCGGCGCCCGTCGCGCGTCTTGATCACGACGCCGTCGATCCGGGGGAACGCGTCGTCGGGCTTGCCGACGAAAAAATCGGCGATCGTGCCGACGCTGCGACGTTCGGCGTCGCCCGCGACGACGGCCGTCTTGCCGACGAACTCCGAGAGGTAGCCGTCTCGAAATGCCACGGTCGCCCCCTTTCCGCCATCGACGTCGCGCGAACAAAGAAAACCGGACGCGTGGGCGATCCGGTTCCCGTAGTATACGGAGTCTCCGTCCGAGAGGACAACCCCGGCGCGTTCGGCCGGGGTTCCCCGCGACGGTTAGGTCAGGAGACCGAGTCGCCGGAAATCGGCCAGGACGGTCGCGACGTCGCCTTCGGCGCGTTCCTGCGAGACGTCGCCCTCGCGGGCGAGCGTCGCCGCGATCGCGGCGAGATCGCGCGTTCCGTCGCAGAGATCGAGAACCCGCGCCGCGGCGCGGTTGAGGACGTGGACCTTGCCCGTGCGTTCGTCGTGGACGAGGACGCCCTCCGTGACGTCGCGCGTGATGAGATGCGATTGCGACTGGGGATGCACGACGCTCGGTTCTCCGTTCGGATCGGATGACGTCGAGTCGCGAGGGGGCGCACCCGTCGGCCGGAGCCGAACCGAGGTGCGCCCGATGCGCGCTCGGTTACTGCGGCGTTAGCGTCGCGGTACCCGTGGCCCCGCCGTTCGCCGTGCCCGTGAACGTGAACGGTCCGCCCGAACCATCGTAGTTGACGGTGATGCCGGTGAGATCGCTCGGCTTCGTCAGGCTACCGATCGAGACGGGAGCGTTGGTCGTGTCGCTCGACGTGAGCGAGACCGGGCTCGCGAAGGGCGTGTCGGCGGAAGAACCCTTGGCGATCGCGGCGCCGGAGGCGTCCTTGGAGAGATCGTTGCCCGCCGCGTCTTTGAGGACGACCGTGAGCGGGACCGCCGCGGCGGTACCCTTCGGCGTCGTCGGAGACGCGAACGAGAGCGACACGGACGAGACGATCGGAGCGAAGGTCAGCATCTGTTGCTGCGTCGATCCCGCGCTCGTGATCGTCGTCGTTCCGGTGTTCGCCTGGGCGAGTTTCGCGCCGTTCGCATACGTGTAGAGTTGGAACGAATAACCGCTTCCGACCGGAACCTGGACGTACGCGTAGCACACGAGCGCGGTGCCCTGCGTGTTGCAGTTGGTATTGCCGCTCGCGAAGGTCGTCGTCTGCGTGGCGCCCGTGTTCGGCGTTCCGGAGCCGCCCGTCGGGGCGTTGGGACCCGTCGTCGTGATCGTGACCGACTGCGTGTTCGGCGCGACGAAATCGGGCCGGCGGAGCTTCGCGTTCGGCGCCGTGCTCGTCGAGAGCTGGAAGTAGAAGAGCGCGTAGCCGTTACCGGCCGCGGGCGTCGGGGGCGTCGGTCCCGTGAGAACCGGCGTCGCCGTCGGCGTCGGGGCCGCGGTCGGCGCGGCGGTCGGACCCGGCGTCGGCGACGAGCCGCCGCCGCCGCACGCGGCGAGGGTGCTCATCGCGACGATGGCGAGGGCCGAGAAACGTCGGGTGCTGGCGGAGAGAAAGTACATTACCTAACTTCCTTGGACCGGAACGCCGCCGCGGGTTCTTCCGGGCGGTCGTGTTTGTAAGTTTTGTGCAAAGCTGACGGCATCTTTACGAAGGCCCGCGTGCGGTGGGGCTTTTTGTAAAGCACCTTCCGAAAGAGGAGAACGAACGGCGCCGTTTTTTAGTTCTTTTGGGCCCGGTGTTTTCGAAACTTCTCTGATAAACTAGCGTCACACATCGTCTACAGAAGGGAGATCTCCGTGTACGAAGTGCCTTCTATCGTCGTTTCGTTCGACGCTAAGGAAGTTCTCGGCGCAGCCGAAATGAGCGGGTCCGGCTACGCGCCCGCAGTTCATTTCGACGGGTTCAAGCAGAACGCGAATACCTGGATTTCGAAGTAAGCTTCGTCTCCTCGGTATTTCGGACGAACCCGGCCGGCGCTTGAGCGTCGGCCGGATTCATTCTCAGGCGGAGACGCCGATGGTGTCTACAACGATGCACGCACCGACCGTCGCGACCTCGTTCGAGGCGCTCGAGCGCACGACGCTCTCCCGGGATCGCGCGGACATGCTCGCGCGCGGCGCGCCGTACGAGGTCCGTTTCGCGATCGGATCGACGGTGCTCTCGGTCGCTTTTTCCGAGGCCGACGCCGCGGACGATCTTCGCGATCGCTACCGCGACATGATCGTGGCCGCGGACGCGCCGGCCGCCGATCGCTCGTTCGCCGTCGTAGGCGCGCGCGAGACGTCGTTCTGGAGCGATCCCGCAAACGTGTGGCGTTGGAACGGTCCGCCGCTCGCCGGTCGGAACGTCGCGTTTTTCGCCGATATCGTCGCGTGCAACGAGTACCTGCGCCGATCGGAGCACGTCGGATTCCACGCCGCGGTCGTCGCCTCGGAGCACGCGGCGGCGACGATCGTCGGGGCTTCGACCGCCGGAAAGACGACGACGGCCGTCGCCTGCGTCCGAGCCGGGCTCCGGCTCTATTCCGACGAGCGTTGCATCGTCGTCCACGATCGCGTCGTCGCGTTTCCGCGCCGGATGACGCTGCGCGCCGGCGGTCGGGAGGCGCTCCTGCGAGACGGAGCGTCGGGCGCGCGGCTCCGCGGTCTGCTCGAACGATGGCGACCGCACGACGACGTCGCGTTCGCGCCCTCGGAATTCGCACCCGGGCGGGTGGGCGGCGAGCCGCTCCCGCTCGCGTGCGCGTTCGTCCTGGACGGGTACGGCGATCGTCCCCGGCTCGAGCGCGTTTCCGCCGCCGAGCTCGCGCCCGCGCTCCTCTCGTCGATGATGAGTCGCGAGGAACCCGGGCTCGCGCGATTCGGGCGCCTGCTCGCGACGTTTCGCGAAACGGCCGTTTTTCGACTCCGCCTCGGCGATCCGGCGGCGAGCGCGGAGGCGATCGTCGAAGCCTTGGCTCGTGAAGAACGAAGATATCTCGCGCGCTGATCTCGTCGCCTTCGCGCTCGACCGTACCGGCTTCGCCCGAATCGTCCTCGAGGGGACGAGCATGGTTCCCTCGCTTCGAGCCGGGATGGTCGCGCTCGTCGAACCCTGCGCGCGCGATCCGCGTCGCGGCGACATCCTCGTTTTCCGCTCGGGCTCCAAGCTCGTCGCGCACCGTCTCGTGACCGCGCGAGGCGGGGCGTTCGTCACCTGCGGCGACGCCCATCCGGACCGGCCCGAAATCGTCCCGCGCGACGCCGTGCTCGGCCGCGTGACCGAGATTCGGACGGGCCCCTCGCCGAGCGCGCGCCGCGTGGACGACCGGCGCTGGCGGCTCGGCGGCTACGCGCTCCGCAGGACGCGCCGCCTACGCGCCGTCGCCGCGTTCGTGCGGACGCGCGCGGCGTTGCTCGCACCCGCGGCCCGAAGCGAGCGCGACGGAACGTCCGCCGAATTCGCCGCGCTCGTGCGCGCGACGCGATCGTTCGAACGCGGTGAGGCCGAGGTCGCGGCGGCATCGCTCGCGTCCGTTCCGACGCGTGCGCTCGTCGAGACGGCGAAGCGCCATCACGCCTCGGGACTTCTGCACGCGTGGTTCCAAACGGCGCGCGCGAGCGGTTCGCCCGTCGCGGTCGAGCTCGGCGAAGCGGTCGCGCGCGTTCGCTTCGCGAGCGCCTTACAGGCGCCGCGCGTGCTCGCGCGCGTCTTCGACGTGGTGAAGACGTTGCGCGCGGTCGGCATCGAGCCGATCGTGCTCAAGGGCGGCGCGCGTCTCGCGGCCGGCGAGGACGGCGCCGATCTCCAATTCTCGGGCGACGTCGACGCGCTCGTGCGCGCGGCCGATATCGATCGCGCCGTTCGCGCGCTCCGCGACGCGGGGTATCGCGAGTTCTTCCCCTCCGATCGCGTGGCGTTCTTCGCCGCACGCCACCATCATCACGCGCCGTTGGCCCTTCCGGGCGAGCCCGTCCCGGTCGAAGTTCACGTCGCGCTCGCGACGCCGCGCAGCGTGACGCGTTCGTTCGCGTACGACGAACTCGACGCGCATGCGATCGACGTCGAAGGTCCGATCGGGCGGGTTCGCGTGCTCGATCGCGTGCGTGGCGCCGTGCATCTCGCGTATCACGGCCGCGACCTTCGCGTGTGGCGCGACGTCGTGTTGCTCGCGCGCCGGCTACGCGCTTTTTCTCCCGCCGAACTCGCGGCGTTCGACGCGGAGATCGCGCGCGAGAAGCGCGATCGCGTCCGCCTGCGCGCGGCGGTCGCGTGCGCGCGAGCCGTCGCGGGGTTGCGACCCGATCCGTCGTTCGCCGAGCGCACCTACGTCCGCTGGGCGATCGCGCGCGAGCATCTGCCCGAAGCGCTTCGCCGACGCGCGCACGTCGTCGAACATCTCGTCGGGCGCTGTCCGCGTCATTTCGTCGGCGTGCGCGAGTCGATGCGTCACGCGCGCGGCTGGTTCTTCAACGTCGTCGCGACGCC
>CAZZXB010000008.1:4090-41637 GCA_964658025.1 uncultured Janthinobacterium sp. | reverse complement strand
CGCCCGTGCGGCGCTCGTGTCGCTCTCGCTCGTCCTGCTCTGCGCGTTGCGTCCCGCCGCAGCGACCGCGGGCGCGAAACACGCGCTCTCGCCGTGGTTGTTCGTGAGCGACGTCCACGCGGGTCAGGACCGACCGCGTCATCGCCTCTCGCCGTTCGGCGTCGATACGAACGAACGCTTGCTGACGTCCGCGCTCGCGGCGATGCATCGCGTGGATCCCGATCCGCCCGTCGTCGTGATCGCGGGCGATTTCGTGTGGCATCGGGCGACGCCGGGCCAACCGTTGCAGATCGTGACGGATCTCGCGAAACGCTTCGACGCCACGTTCCCGCGCGCGCAATTCGTCATCGCGCTCGGCAACAACGATTCGGATTGCGGCGACTACGGTTCGCCGTCGCGCGCGTTCCTACGCGCCGTCGCGCGCGCGTGGGAACCGCTCGTGAATCGCAACGGCGCCTCTCCGAACTTCGCGCGCACGTTCGCGATCGACGGGAGTTACGTGGCGTCGCTTCCGGTGCGCGGTTTGCGCGCGGTCGCGATCGACGATCGCGCGATGACGATCCGATATCGCTCGACCTGCGGGCCCAAGGACGCGCGCGCCGCGCTCGATCGCTTCGGCGCCTATCTCGCGGACGATCCCCGAGGCGACGATACGTGGGTCGTCACGCACGTACCGCCCGGCATGGACGCGTTCACGACGAGTCATCTGACGCACCGGCTCGCCGTGGTACCGTTCCTGCGCAGCGACGCGCGGAACGAATTTCTCGGCTTCGTCAACGATCCGCGCAATCGCGTGCGGCTCGTCGTCGCGGGACATACGCACAAATTCGCCTATCGCGTGAGCGAGGCCGGGCGGTCGCCCGACGTGCCGATCTTACTCGTTCCGTCGATTTCGCCCGTCTTCGATAACGCGCCGTCGTTTCTCACGGCCGAGGTCCGCGCCGACGGGAGCGTCGGCAACGTCGTCGAGACCTCGCTCGACGGCGACGCGTGGCGGCGGATCGGCGATCTCGCGTCGCTCGGCGCGCGCACGTTCGACGCGCCCTCACTCCTCGAGGTACAGCGCCGCCTCGCGACCGATCCGACGGCGCGCGCGCGCTTCGAGCGACTGTACGAAGGCGGCGCGCCGACGGAGATCGGACCGAACATGTGGCTCGCCTATTGGTGTGCGGCGACCGAACTCGACGGCGCGCCGTACCGCGCGTGCCTCGCGCCCGGAGGTATCGGCTTGCTCACGGGCCGCGCCGTCGCGCTCGTGGTCGGCGCGCTCGCGCTCTTCGCCCTCGCGCTGGTGGCGACCATCGTCCTCGCGCGACGTCGCCTCGAACGCCGGTCCGCGTAAGAGTTATCGCGGACGCGCGCGAACCCACCCGAGATGAGCGCTACGAAAAGCACGGCGACGTCGGAGCTCCTCGCGGATCTCTTTTTCGAGATATCCGAGCGTCGGAAAGAGCTCGGGCTCACGCTCGCCGCCATCGGCGAGCGGATCGGCAAGAGTCCGATCTGGGTCGGCGCGCTCTTCTCCGGTCAGGCGACGCTGACGAAAGAGACGCTACCGTTACTCGCCGAAGCGCTCGCCGTCGACGAGTCGTCGCTCGAACCGTTACTGGTCCCGGTCGTCCGGAACGCCGATCCGCTCGTCTACCGACTCCACGAGATGGTCGACGTCTTCGGCGAAGCGATCCGCACGTGGACGGCCGAAGAGTTCGGCGACGGGATCTTGAGCGCGATCGACATCACGATCGATTGTCGGCGCGAGGGCGGTCGCGCCGTCATCACCCTGGATTCGAAGTTCCTACCGTACAAGGAATTCTAGCGCGTCGCACGCGCTCGGGCGGAGCCGAGCGCGCGGCCGTCACGCCGTGCGCGAGAGCGAGACGTCGTCCGCCGTGCGCACGTCTTGATTGTAGAACGACGCGCTCTGCTTCCCCGACGCGGCCTCGCGGGCGAAGGTGATGAGATGGTGGCTCACCATTCCGATGTGGAACAGCGCTTCCACGTTGCCCTTGGCGATCAGCCGTCGTGCCATCTTCCAGAAGACGCGCCGGTAGTTGCCGAGGATGCCGACGCGGATCAACAGGTTGGCGAGGATCCGGAACGCGAGACGGATGTTGCGCGCGTTGACGCGCTGTTTCGAATTCGGCGGCGTGATGCGATTGGGGAACACGTGCTCGACTTGGTGCGCGAAGCGTTCGTAGAGCGCTTCGGGCGTGTACGCCGCGGAGAACGTCTTGCGCCACATCGCGACCGTCTCGTCGTACGGGATCTTGAACGCCACGTTCGATTCGCGACCGGGCTCGTCGACGAGTCGACCCTCCGCCTCGAGACGACGATAGAGCGGCGTGCGCGGGAGCGCCTGTAAGAGGTTGATCGTGAGCAACGGGATGTTCGAGAGCTCGACGAAATCGAGGATCTTCTCCGGCGTGTCGGCCGTATCGGTATCGAGACCCATGATGATCCCGGAGACCACTTCCATGCCGAACCCGTTGATGATCTCGATCGCGTCCATGATCGGCATCTGATTGTTCTGATCTTTCGAGATCGCGCGCAACACCGCGGGATCGGGCGTTTCGATCCCACAGAAGATCGTGCAGAAATACGCCTCGCGCATCATCTCGAGCAGGTCGGGCGACTTCGCGATGTTGAGCGTCGCCTCGCACGCGAACTGCACGGCGTAGCCGTTCTTCTTCTGCCACGCGATGAGGTGCGGGAGCAGGACCTTCGCCGCCTTACGATTTCCGACGAAGTTGTCGTCGACGAAATAGATCGCGCGTTCGCCGCCGTTGGCGAGGATCGCGTCGAGTTCGGCGACGATCTGCTCGGGGGTCTTGAGGCGCGGATTCTGACCGTAGAGTTCGGGGATATCGCAGAACTCGCAGCGGTAGGGGCAGCCGCTCGAGAATTGCACGCTGCCGAGAAAATAGTGCGAGACGTCGAGCTTGTGATAGGCGGGCACCGGGAAATCGGCGAGCGGAAGACGTTCCTTCGTCTCGAGTCGGATCTGCGAGACCGGCCGCGCGATCGACTCGGTCAGGCGGCGAACCATCTCGTCCGTCGCGTCGCCGAGCTCGCCGACGTGGAGGTAGTCGAAGTCGGGATAGTATTCGGGACACCCGGAGACCGACGGGCCGCCGAGGACCGTCACCTTACCGTACGTGTGCGCGCGCCGGTTGATGTCGTTGATCTGGGGACGTTGGATGTGCATCCCGCTAACGAACACGACGTCGGCCCAGGCGAAGTCGGCGGCGCCCGCCCGCCGCACGTTTTCGTCGATGAAGCGCACGTCCCACGAAGGCGGCATGTAGCTCGCGATCACGAGGATGCCCTGAGGCGGCATGAAGGCCTTCGCGCCGATGAACGGATAGGCGTGTTCGAAGGTCCCGAACGATGGCGTGTAGTGTGGGAACACGCACAAGACGTTGCGTTTTCGTTCGGACTGGGCGCGGTTCAGCATATCCCGCACATCGTTCCCAAAAGGGGAATCGGGCCCCTACGCTTCATATGCTCAACCGGCGAATCGCCGCAATGGGCCGTCATGTCGGACCGAGTGTGCCGCGTGCGATTCGCAGTCCTGCGACGACGCGAGGAGATCATTTCGGACATCAACGGGACCAACGCCACGCGAGCAACGCCGTCCCCGAGTCGGCCGAATGCGGTCGATCGTGCCGAGGAACGACGCGCGCTCGCGTTCGCTCGCGGCATCATCGGTCGCGTGTCGCGGACGTTCGCGATCGGCATCTCGGTCCTCCCGGGCGATCTCCGCAAGGCCGTGCTCGTGGGCTATCTGCTCTGTCGGATCGCCGACACGATCGAGGACGACGGATCGGCGACCGCCGCGCGGCGCCAGGCGCTGCTCGCCGAGTTCCTACGATGCTTCGACGACGCGGACGAGGCGAAACGCTTCGCCTCCAAAGCGAGCGATATCGCCGCCGACGAGAATTATCTCGAACTCCTCCGCAACACGGAACTCGTTTTCGTCTTGCTGCGGTCGTTGCCGCCGAAAACCGCCGCCATCGTCGAAAAGTGGACGCGCGAGATGTCGCTCGGCATGAGCGAATTCGTCGGCCGGTACCCGGCCGGGATCCGCATCCAGACGATGCCGGAATACCGTCGTTATTGTTATTACGTCGCCGGTACGGTCGGACACTTGCTCACCGATCTCTGGCACGCGCATTCGCGGCTCGTGAAGCGACCCGAATACGAGCGTCTCCTCGTGCATTGCGAGGCGTTCGGCGAGGCGCTCCAGACGGTCAACATCCTCAAGGACATCGCCTGGGACATCGAGCACGAAAACGCGGCGTTCGTCCCCGAGGATCTCCTGCGCGAGCGCGGGTCGAGTCATAAGGACATCCTCGATCGCGAACGGCGGATCGAGAATCGCGAGGCCCTGCTCGCGCTCGTGCAACTCGCGCGCGACGACATCCGCAGCTCCCTCGACTACTTCAGCGCCATTCCGAAAGCCGCGATCCAGATCCGGCTCTTCTGCCTCCTCCCCGTCCTCTTCGCGGTCGCGACGCTGCGCGAGATCGAGCGCTCGACCGCGATGTTGCAATCGGGCGGCGGCGTGAAAATCACGCGCGGCGAAGTCCGGTCCCTCATTTTCGCAGGGTCGCTCTCGACGATAAGCAACAAGTCGACTCGGTGGCTCGTCTCGAAAACAAGCCGAAGGCGGTTCAGACTCGGCCTCGCGAAACCCTGAACCGGCTCTTCAGCATCTCCTATCTCGCGATCGACTACCCGCGTACGTCGATCGCTTTGTGGGCGATCCTCTCGGTGCTCGGCGTTTTCGCGTTCCTCAACCTCAAGCTCGCGCTACTCCCCGACATCACGTTCCCCGTGATCACGGTAACGGCGCAGACGTCGCAGATCGACGTCGGCGCGAACGAACGGACCGTCACCGACCCGATCGAAGCGCGACTGCGCGCGCTCTCGGGTCTCTCGCGGATGCACTCGCTCACCTACCCGCAGTTCGTCGCCGTCGACCTGCAATTCGACGTGAGCAAATCGCTCTCGGCGCGGCGCGACGAAGTGCAGGCGGCGCTCGACGGACTCTCGCTCCCCGGCGGGACGAAAACGACGATCGCCGAGCAGAATCTCAACGAGTCGCCCGTCGTCACCTACGCGATCGTCGACAAGAAGCGCTCGCTCGCCGAAGTCGCGGCGATCGCCGATCGCGACGTCGTCCCGAAGTTACGCGCCATCGACGGCGTGCTCAAGGCCACGGTCGTCGGCGCGCCGTCGACGTCGGGAGACGCATCCGTTTTCCGGTACGACGGGACGGACGCGATCGCGATCGACGTCGTCAAGCGCGCCGACGCGAACACGCTCGACGTCGGCGAGGCGAGCGACGAGACGATCGCGCGCATCCGAGCCGCGCGACCCGATCTCGATATCGAGCAGGCGACGACGCAGGTGACGTTCATCCTCGAAGCGTCGCGCGCGACGCAGGAAGCGCTCGGTCTCGCCGTCCTGCTCGCGATCCTCGTCATCTTGCCGTTCCTCAAGAGCTGGCGGGCGACGACGATCTCCGCGATCGCGATCCCCGTCTCGCTGCTGGGGACCGCGATCGTCATGTGGCTCTGCAAGTTCAATCTCGAGACGATCACCCTGCTCGCGCTCGCGCTCGTCGTCGGGGTGATCCTCGACGACGCGATCGTCGCCGTCGAGAACATCGTCCGCCATCTCGAGAACGGCGAGACCGCGAAACAGGCCGCGCTTCTCGCCAATAAGGAGATGGGGCTGACCCTCGTCGCGGCATCGCTCACGATCGTCGCCGTCTTCCTCCCGATCGGGCTCATGCAGGGGACGCTCGGGCTCTTCTTCCGCCCGTTCGGGCTGACGGCGTCGGCCGCGGTGCTCTTCTCGCTACTCGCGGCGCGGACGCTCTCGCCGACGATCGCCGCCTGGTGGCTCGACGATCCGCGACGCGCGCCGCGGACGATCGATCCGGAACACTTTCTCGCCCATCCGCGGTATCGCGCCGTTCTCACGTGGTCGCTCGAGCATCGCCGCGTCGTGATCGGTCTCGCGATCCTCGCCTTCGCCGCGGGGCTCGCGCTCATTCCGTTCATCCCCAAGGGCTTCATCCCGCATCTCGACCGGGGCGAGTTCCTCGTCTCGTTCTCCACGCCGATCGGCACGGTCGCTAGCGATACGGCAGCGACGGCGCGGCGGCTGGAGGATTCCGTCCGCTCCGATCCCGCGGTCGAGGCCGTCTACACGACGATCGGCGCGCAAGCGGGCCAACAGAACGCGGGGACGATCGACGTGAAGCTCGCGCGCGCGCGGCACGTCAAGACGATCGACGTCGAGAACGCCGTGCGCGGGCGTCTCCCGCAACTCGACGGCGTGCTGACGACGGTCGAGGACGTGCCCTTCGTGGGTAGCGCTTCGCAGAAACCGCTGCAGATCGCGCTCGTCGGCGACGATCTCGACAGATTGCGCGAGCTCGGTCGCGCGTTCGAACACGCGCTCGAAAAACAGAAAGGCTTCGTCAACGTCTCGTCGAGCGGACTCTCCGACGGCACGCCGTTCTCCGCGATCGAACACGTCGGCGGAAAGCGCGCGGTGCAGATCTCGGCCGATCTCGTGCCGAGCCTGCAGATCGGCGACGCCGACGGCATCGCGGTCGCGCAGGCGAACAAGCTCCTGAAAAAGACGAAGGGGATCGCGATCCGCTTCGGTGGGAATTCGGAAGATTCGTCGACGACGTTCAGCGATTTCGGCATCGCGCTCGCGCTCTCGGTCGTCGCGATCTTCGTCGTGCTCATCGTGTTGTTCCGGAGTTGGGTCGATCCGGTCGTGATCACGGTCTCGCTCCCGCTCTCCATCGTGGGCGCGCTCTTCGCGCTGTGGGTCACGCGCGCGGACTTCGGCTTGATCTCGCTCATGGCCGTGATCTTCTTGTTCGGACTCGTCAACAAGAACGCGATCCTACTCGTCGACCGTATCAAGAATCTGCGCAAACTCGGCATGGCGCGTAGCGACGCGATCCGCGAGGCCGGCGCCCAGCGCCTGCGACCGATCCTCATGACGACCGGCGCGACGATCCTCGGCATGCTCCCGATCGCGCTCGGTTTCGGCGCGGGCGCGGAACTGCGCGCGCCGATGGCCGTCGCGATCATCGGCGGATTGATGACCTCGACCGTGCTCAGCCTCGTCGTGATTCCGGTCGCCTACACGATCTTCGACGACTGGGCGCGCGGCGGAGAACTGACCTGAAGACCGCGTTTCTCACGGGCGGCACGGGATTCGTCGGCGCGAACGTGGCGCGCGCGCTGCTTTCGGACGGGTGGTCGGTGCGCGCGCTCGCGCGTCCCGGAAGCGATCGACGCAACCTCGACGGTCTCGATCTGCGGGTCGTCGAGGGCGATCTCACCGATCCAGATCTCGCCCGCAAGATCGGGCGCAGCGAAGCCGTCTTCCACGTGGCCGCGCACTACAGCCTCTTCCGGCGCGACCGCGACGCCTTGATGCGGAGCAACGTCGAGGGGACGCGGAACGTCCTCGCCGCGGCCTCGGATGCGGGCGTCCGGCGGACGGTCTACACGAGTTCGGTCGCGGCGATCGGCGTGAAGCACGGCGCCGTCGCGGACGAGACCCATCAGAGCGCGCCCGAAGACCTCGTCGGCGCGTACAAGCGGTCGAAATACGTCGCCGAGCGCGTGGCGCTCGCGGCGGCGGCGGCGGGGCAAGACGTCGTGATCGTGAACCCGACGACGCCGATCGGTCCGTGGGATCGCAAACCGACGCCGACGGGCGACATCCTCGTGCGGTTCCTCAACGGGGCGATGGGCCCGGCGGTCCCGGAGACCGGGCTCAATTTCGTCGACGTGACGGACGTGGCGCGCGGTCACCTGCTCGCGTACGAGCGGGGCACGAGCGGCGAACGCTATATTCTCGGGGCTGAAAACCTCTCGCTACGCGCGCTGTTGGAGCGCGTGGGCGCGGAGGTCGGCCGCGCGGCGCCGAGATTCCGCCTCCCGCTCTGGCTTCCGACGGCGGTCGCCTGGATCGACGAGTCGGTGCTGACGCGCTTCGGAAAGACCCCGTCGGTCCCGCTCGACGGCGTAAAGATGAGCGGGGAGTCTATGTACTACGACGCGTCGAAAGCAACGCTTCGATTGGGGTACGTCCCTCGGCCCATCGACGGCGCCGTTCGCGCGGCCGTCGCGTGGTTCGCCGACAACGGCTACCTCGCACAACGGAGATAACGAAGAACTATCATGGCAGTCTCGGTGAAACAAGCCGCCGTCATCGGCAAGTACGTCGTCATGCAGAAGCTCAAGGGGCGTAAGAAGTATCCGCTCACGCTGATGCTCGAACCGCTCTTCCGGTGCAACCTCGCGTGCAGCGGCTGCGGGAAGATCCAGCACCCGGTCGAGGTGTTGCGCAAACACCTTTCGGTCGAAGAGTGCTTCGCGGCGGTCGAGGAATGCGGCGCGCCCGTCGTCGCGATCCCGGGCGGCGAACCGTTACTGCATCCGCAGATCGACGAGATCGTGCGCGGGCTGGTCGCGCGTAAGAAGTTCGTTTACCTCTGTACGAACGCGCTGCGCCTCGAGCAGAGCCTCGACAAATTCGCGCCCTCGGACTACTTCTCGTTCTCCGTCCATCTCGACGGCCTCAAGCCCGCCCACGATCACGCGGTCGCGAAAGACGGCGTCTTCGAAATCGCCGTCAAGGCGATCAAAGCCGCGAAGGCGCGCGGGTTCCGCGTGACCACGAACACGACGATCTTCAACAACGCGACGGCGGGCGAGGTCCAGGACTTCTTCGATTTCGCGACCGAGCTCGGCGTCGACGGCATGATGATCTCTCCGGGTTATCCGTACGAGAAGGCACCCGATCAGGAGCACTTCCTCCACGCGGAGCAGACGAAGGCGCTCTTCCGCGAGATCATGCGGCCCTACGTCACGAAGCAAAAGAAGTGGAACTTCAACGCGAGTCCGCTGTTCCTCGACTTCTTGCTCGGCGAGAAAGACTACGAATGCACGCCGTGGGGCATGCCGTCGTACTCGCTCTTCGGGTGGCAGCGCCCGTGCTATCTGCTCGGCGAGTCGTACGCCAAGACGTACCAAGAATTACTCGACGATACGGATTGGTCGAAGTACGGTCGCAAGAGCGGCAATCCGAAATGCACCGACTGCATGGTCCATTGCGGTTTCGAGCCGACGGCCGCCGAGGATTCGATGCGGCCCGGAAACGTATTGCGCGCGATGACCACCGTCATCGGCCGTAACTGACCCCACCGCGAACATCGGGTAGGCGTCCTGCTGGACATCGTCGTCGTTCCGGCGGGCGCCGAAGAACGCGCGGTCCGACGCGCGCGCGAGCGCACGGCCGCGCGCGTCGCGCTCGCGACGACCGGCATCGGTCCGCATAGCGCCGAACGCGCCGTCGAGCGGATCCTCGCCGAAGGCTCGGTCGCGGGCGCGCGCGTCGTCGTACTCGGGCTCTGCGGCGTACTCTCGACGCGTTTCGCCGTCGGCGACGCGCTCGTCTACCGCGAGATCGCCCGCGCGCCCGACGGCGCGATCGTGCCCTGCGATGCGGCGCTCTCCGAAGACGTCGTGCTTGCGGTCGCGCGTTCGCACGGCGGCGTGCGCGCCATCGAGAGCGATCGTATCGTCGAGTCGTCGGCGGAGAAGATCGCCCTCGGTCGTCGTTACGCGGTCGATGCGGTCGACATGGAAACGCGCGTCGTCGTCGAGCGCTTGACGGCGAACGGCGCGCGCGTCGCGGCGCTCCGCGTCGCGAGCGATGCGAGCCGGGACGATCTTCCCGAACTCGGGCGCACGATCGACGTCGCGGGCGGGATCGACGGCTTCGCGTTCGCGCTCGCCCTGCTCCGGCGTCCCGTCGCGGGATACCATCTCGCGCGCAACGGCTCGCGCGCGCTCGCGACGCTCGAACGCGTCGCGGGCGAACTCCTGGCGCGCGTCGCATCCGCGACGGTGTGAGCGCGATCTCATCTCTTCCGAGAGGCATGTCGCGCGCGACGCCTAAGTATCGTCGACCGCCGGTGGAAATAACGCGAAAGTCAGACGGAGGGACCCAACCCTTGCACTGTCTTACGAGAAAAAGCGGAACGTAATTCGCGATGGGTCGCGCGCGCAGGACGCACGCGCCCCCGCACCTCGCGCCGCGTGGCGAACCGCTCGCCTTCGGCGCCCACCATCAGCTACAGGAGGGATCATCCCTTGTACTGTTCTGACAGAGTCTACGCGGTTACCTGAACGCGAAGAAGACCCGAGAGCACGAGGCACTCGGGTCTTCTTCTTTATTACATCCGGTCGTCGTTTTCGCGCCGCTACCACGCCGCGGAAAACGGCGGACCCGGGAAGCGTTCGTCGCGGAGACGCGCGTCGATGCCGGCATCGGCTTCGAGCACGCGCGCGCACAGCCACAGCACGTCCGAGAGCCGATTGAGATAGGCGAGCACGTTCTTCTGCACGGGTTCGCCCGTGCCGGCGAGCCGCACCGCCGCGCGCTCGGCGCGCCGACAGACCGTCCGCGCCACTTCGAAAAACGCCGACTCGCGCATCGCTCCGGGGACCGTCCAATCGAGAACGACGCCCGGATGCGCCTCGAGTCGCGCGACGAACGCGTCGAGCCGCGCGATCGCGGCGTCGTCGATCTCGCGAACGGGATGTCGGCCGCCCGGTTTATGCGAGAGCGCCGATCCGAGTGGAAAGAGTTCGCGCTGTATCGCGTGGAGTCGCGCCGCGAGCGCCGTATCTCCGCAATGCGCGCGCGCGAGGCCGATCGCGGCGTTGAGTTCGTCGACCGCCCCGACGGCTTCGACGCGTGCCTCGCCCTTGCTCGCGCGCGCGCCGCCCGGCTCGGACGTCGAGCCGTCGTCTCCGCGCCCCGTCGCGATCGATCGCGTCGGTCCCTCACCCGGTGCCGGCATGCGCTCCCCGGACCGTTACCGTGCGCGGCCGAAATCGAAGGCCGCGGGCGTGACGTCCGCGATCGTGGCGACGACGACGTCCGCGAGCGCGAGGGACTCGTCGGTCGGGGGATATTCGGCGTTCGGAACCGCGACGACGAACATGCCGGCCGCCCGTGCGGCGCGCAGACCGTTCGAGGAATCTTCGATCGCGGCGCACGTCTCGGGTGCGAAGCCCAGGAGCTCGGCGGCGCGGAGATAGACGTCCGGCGCGGGTTTGCCGCGTGCCACTTCTTCGGACGAGACGGTCGTCGCGAAGACGTCGGCGAGACCGGATTCGCGCACCACGAGATCGATGAGCGAGCGGTTGGATGACGACGCCACGGCGACGGGCACCCGCGCGGCGAGCGCGCGGACCGTCTCGACCGCGCCGGGGTAGAGCGGTAAGCGCTCGCGCATCGCGGACGACACGCCGTCGACGATCCCCGCGTTGATCTCCGCGTCCGTCAGCGGGACGCCGAGCTTCGCGCGGATGTAACCCGACCATTCGGGCGCGCTCATCCCCATGAGGTCGCGCGTCACGCCGTCGTGATAGCGACCGCCGTGGTCGGCGACGAACGCACGGCGTACGCGCTCCCAGATGCCCTCGGTATCGACGAGGATCCCGTCCATGTCGAAGATGACGGCGCGCAGCGCGCGTTCAGTCGCGCGAGGCATTTTGCTTGGCGCGGACGAGCCGCACGAGCGCCTCGTTGTAGGGCGTCCGGATACCGAGACGACGCGCGGCGGCGACGATCGCGCCGTTGACCTGATCGATCTCGGTCGTCATCCGCGCGGCGAGATCGATCGTCATCGAATTGCGGACGCCGCTCGTCTGCGCGACGACGCCGCGAACGTATTCCCACGTGTCGCCGAAGGGCAGGTTCACGCGGAGCGCGCGCGCGATCTCGGCGCCTTCGGCCGCGACGGAGCGCGCGAGCTCGGCCGCGTCCGCGTCGTTCGCGATGATGTCGTTACTCGCTTCGGCGAGCGCGGCGATCGGATTGATCGCGGCGTTCGCGAGTAACTTTCCCCAAAGATGCGGCTGGATGTCGTACGCGATCCCGCAATCGAGATGCGCGCGCTCGATCAACTGTTGCACCGAGCGCACGGACGCGGTCGTCGCGCCCGCCGTACCGACGACGGTCGACCCGATGCCCTGTCGCCGCGAATGCCCGTGGCCGACCGCGAGACCCACGACGTCCGTCACGCCGATCACGAGCGAGACGGTGCCGCCGAGCGCGGTTTTGATCGCTTCCTCGTTGCCGAGTCCGTTCTGCAGCGACACGATCGGCGTGGCGGGATTGAGCATCCCCGCGAAAGGCCGCACGGCGGCGAGCGTGTTCGGCGCCTTCACGAACACGAACAAGTAATTCGCCTTGAAGGCCGCGGCCGCGTCGCGCGTCGCGACGACGCGTCGGACCGGGAGATCGTCGACGCGCACGCCGCCGACGGCGTTGATCGTGTCGACGACGTCGCCGCGCACGTCGACGAGCGTCACGTCGTCGTGTTCGGCGAAGTGGTACGCGAAGAGCGAGCCCATCGCGCCCGCGCCGAGGATCGCGACGCGCGAACGCGGTCGCGATGTCGCCGTCATACCGTGCGCCCCGGGCGCGTTTCGAACCGTCCGATCGAGAATACCCCCGCGAGAAATCCACCCATGTGTGCGACGTACGCGATGCCGCCGCCGCGTTCGGAGAGAGCGTTCGGCGCGAGCGCCGCAAACCCGTGGACGAATTGCGATGCGGCCCACAGTCCGATGAACGCGACCGCGGGGACGTGCAGGACGGGCCTCGTCGGAAACCGCAGCGCGTACGCGCCGAGCACGCCCGCGACCGCACCCGACGCGCCGAGCGAGGGCACGTGGCTTGCGGGATCGGCCGAGATCTGCGCGAGATTTCCCAGGACGCCGCACAGCACGTAGAACGCGGCGAAGCGCGCGTGTCCGATCCGCGCTTCGAGCGCGGGGCCGGCCGCGGCGAGGAAGAGCATGTTGAAGCCGACGTGCGGGATGCTCGCGTGGACGAACTGCGCGGTGAGGAGCGTCGCGAGCGTCGGCGGCGCGGAGGCGGCGTGCGCGACCCCGTGCGCGACGTCGAACGGGACGAGCGCGTTCGCGGCGACGAACGCATCGCGGGCGTCCGGCGCGAGGGAGAGTTCGTACGCGAAGATCGCGACGTTGAGCGCGACGATCGCGACGACGGCGAGCGGCTCCCGCGCCGCGAACGATCTCAGAACTCGAACTGCAACCCGAAGGCCGTGCGTCGCGACGCATGCGTCAGGTCGCGTTCGCCGCCGAAGACCTGCACCTTCGGCAACGCGAAGAGGTTGACGTACGTATCGAGCGTGGGATGGCGCAGATCGTACGCGCGCGCCTCGAGTCCGAGCAGGTTGCCCGCGACGCTCGTCTCGACGCCCAGACGCGAATATTCGATCCCTCCGCCGTACGTGAAGCCTCGCCGACGGTTGAGCAAGACGACGTTCGCGGTCGACGTCCCGTTCGAGCCGACGTCGTTCACGCCGAGCTTGAGCCCCGACGACCCGTGCGGCAAGACGAGCAGATTGAAATCCGATTGCGGGCCGCGATCGGCGGTCAATAACGGCGAGGTGTTGCGGTCGTAGCTTCCGGGCCTCAGCGGCGCGAGAACGCCCGCGCGTACCTGGAGTTGGACGAGATCCTTCGTGAACGAATCGAGGCGCTTGCGCAGGTTGGCCACGCCCGCGCTCGTCGTCCGCGACGCCGCCGCGTTCGCCGTGCCGGGATCGTTCGACGCGCTCGTGCCGCGTCCGGCGCCGTCGCGCGGTGCGGTCGCGGGTGCCGAGGTCGGAAGGTAGCCAGGCGGGGTCGGCGTCGCCGCCGGTGCGGGCGTGGCGTTCGCATCGACGCCGTAGACGCTCGACGTCCCGCCGAGTTGTCCGACGAGCGAGTTGACCTTCTGCGACGTCGAGTCGAGTTGGGCGACCGTGTCGCGGAGTTGCGCTTGGGTTTGCGGGTTCCCCGTGACGTTCCGCAGGTCGCCCGTCAGTTCGGCGAACGTCTTCGCCGTGAGCGCGAAATCGCGCGTGGTATCGATGAGGTTGTTCTTCACCTTGGGATTCGTCGCGACGTCGTGGAGCGAATCGACGGTCTGGCCGAACGACTTCGACGTCCGTTGCAACTGCGAGAGCAGGTCGTCGATCTTCCCCGAGTCGCGGCCGGCCGTCGCGTTGAGCGTGTTCGTCAGGCTCGCGACGTTGTCGCCCGCAACCGTGAGGTTGCGTTCGAGCGAATCCGAGAGGCGATCGACCTTACTCGTGACGAGCGTGAGCGAGCGATTCGCGTTCGTCGTGAGTTCGTTCGCGTTGTCGAGCGTCGAGCTGAGTTGCGCGAGCAGGCGCGGCTCGGCTTTCTGCAACTGCGCGAGCACGTCGTCGAGCCGACGGACCTCGCCCTGGCCCTGTTCGAGAAGATCGGCGATGCTCGTCGGGTTCGCGCCGCGCGGCTGTTGATCGATCGGCAAGACTTCGTGCGGGAGCGTCGCGACGTTCGGCGACGTGTCGCGCGGCGGATCGATGAGGATCGTCGGCTCGCCCGTGATCGGCGCTTGGATCAGAAACCGCGAATTCGCCGGAATCTCGTAACCCGGGTTGATCGCGACGACGACCTCGGTCGAATAATCGCGCAACAGCGAGATCTGGTCGACGGCACCGATCGGCACGCCGCTGAGGTAGACGAGCGCCGCGTTACGCAGTCCGGAGGCGTTGTGGAATCGGACGCCGATCTTGTAGCCCCGGGTTCGCGTCCCGAAATCGGAGAGCACGAAAAACACCGCGAACACCGCGACGATCGCGAGGATGGTGAACAGACCGACTTGTGCTCGTTTCGTCATGCCGATATGGGCCGTCCGCTACAGCGGGATCGGACCGACCTCGCTCCCTTGTAAGAACTGTTGAACGATGGGATTGGGCGATTGTTTCAACTCGTCGACCGAGCCGTAGGCGATGATCGCGCCTTCGAAGAGCATGGCGATGTAATCGGCCATCGCGAAGATGCTGTCGAGGTCGTGCGAGACGACGACGGCCGTCCCGCCGAGCTTTTTGCGCAACCGGACGATCGTGTCGGTCAACACGTGCGTGATGATCGGATCGAGGCCGGTCGTCGGTTCGTCGTAGAGGACGAGATCGGGGCTCGTGACGATCGCGCGCGCGAATCCGGCTCGCTTGAGCATCCCGCCCGAGAGCTCGGCGGGGAGCCGCTCGCCCGCGTTCGAGAGGCCGACGGAGTCGAGCGTCTCCTCGACGAGCGCGTCGATCTCCGAGCGCGACATCTTCGTGTGTTCGCGGAGCGGGAGCGCCACGTTGTCCGCGATCGTCATGCTGTCGAAGAGCGCCGAGAACTGGAACGCGAACCCGATCTTCTGCCGGAACTCGATGAGATCGCGGGGGCGTAGCGTGGCGAGGTTCTTCCCGCGCACGGTCACGGTCCCGAGATCGGGCTGTCGCAGACCGTTGAGCAGGCGTAGGATCGTCGATTTGCCCGCGCCCGAGAGGCCGATCAGGCACGTGATCGCGCCCTCGCGAACGTCGAGCGAGCAGTTCTGGAGGATTACTTTATCGCCGTACTTGAGCGTCACGCCCTCGATCGTCGCGAGATTTTTCATCGCGAACCGTTGGTCCCGAAGAGGATGAGCGACATCGCGAAATTCGCGATGAAGATGAGGATGATCGACGTGACGACGGCGCTCGTCGTGGCCTTGCCGACGCCGGCGGCACCGCCGCGGACGCCGAGCCCGCGATAGCAGCCGACGATCACGATGATGATCGCGAAGACCACCGCCTTGAGCATTCCCTTGAGGTAATCGCCGAACGAACTGAACTGCCGCACGGAATCGATGAACGAATCGAAGCCGATGTGCGCGGTCTGTTTCGCGAGATACATCCCTCCGAGCACGGCGACGATGTCGGCGAAGATCGTGAGCATCGGGAGGATGAGGATCATCGCGATGATCCGCGGGACGACGAGCATCTGCACGGGCGAGAGCCCGAGCGCCTCGAGCGCCTCGATCTGTTCCGTCACGACCATCGAGCCGAGTTCGGCCGCGATCGCGGCGCCCGCCCGACCGGCGACGACGACCGCCGTGAGCATCGGACCGAGTTCGCGCGACGACACGTAGGCGACGGCGCCGCCGACGAGGCTCGACACGCCGTAGCTCTGCGCTTGATTCGCGGACTCGAGCGAGATGACCATGCCCGTGAACAGCGAGGTGAGGAGCACGATCACGACCGACTGCACGCCGAGCACGTAGGCCTGCGTGAACGTCTCCGTCACGCGGATGCGTAAGCGTCCGATGAACGAAGCCGACTCCGCCGACAACTGCGCCGCGCCGCCCGCGAACTCGAGCAACCCGGTCGTGCCGCGCCCGACTTCTTCGAAGACCTTCACGGGCGTACGCACTCGCGCGCGCGTTCCAGGACCGCCCGGGTCGCCTCGACCCGTTTTTGGGCGACGCCGCGTTCGGCCGTGAGGTTGAATTGGAGCTGGCTCGCGTGCGCGAGCCGTCGGTCGAGATCGGCGAGATGGACGCGCGCCTCGCGTTCGAAGCCGTCGAAATATCGCCGGACTTCGCGGAGATACGCCTCGCACGCGCGCACGGAGGTCGCGACCCCGTCGGCGAGGGCGCGACGGACGGCGACCTGCGCGCGCATCATGCGGCGGTCCGTCACGTGGAAGCGATCGATCTCGCTCGCGAGCGCGGCGAGACGCTCGCGCGACGACGCGTCAAGCTGGGGCCGAATCGAGAGCCTCCCGTTGCAACGCGAACAGTCGGCCGATCCCGACTTCGGCGAGCCCGAGCATCTCGTCGAGTTGGGCGCGATCGAACGTCCGGCCCTCGGCCGTGCCCTGCACTTCGACGAACGCGCCGCCGCCCGTCATGGCCACGTTCATGTCGACCTCGGCGCGGCTGTCTTCGCCGTAAGCGAGATCGAGATGCGCGATGCCGTCGACGTATCCGACGCTGACCGCGGCGATCGCGCTCTGGAGCGGCCACTTCGCGGAGCCCGGGACGAAATCGCGCCGGAGCGCGAGCGCGAGCGCGACGTAGGCGCCCGTGATCGCGGCCGTCCGCGTGCCGCCGTCGGCTTGGAGGACGTCGCAATCGACGACGACGCTCCGTTCGCCGAGCAGCTTGAGGTCGGTCACCGCGCGGAGCGAGCGACCGATCAGGCGTTGAATTTCGTGCGTGCGGCCGCCGACTTTGCCCTTCGACGACTCGCGCTGCGTCCGTTCTTGCGTGGCGCGCGGGAGCATCGCGTATTCGGCCGTCACCCAGCCGCGGCCCTGACCGCGCAGCCACGGCGGGATGCGGTCTTCGATCGTCGCCGCGCAGAGGACGCGCGTGTCGCCGACGGAGATGAGCGCGCTTCCCTCGGCGAACGCCAGGGGTTTCGTCTCGATCGTGACCGGCCGGAGCGCGTCGAATTCGCGACCGTCTGCGCGAGGGGCGCGCGTCGTCGTCATCCGGGCGTCGTGCGCCGCGGCCCGGCGCAAGCCCTCCGTCTAGGGTGGCTCGGGAGCCTCCTCGAACGTCGGGGCGTGCATAATTTTCGAAACGTCGTCCGCTGCGCCGCGGCGGTACTTTTCATGCTCTTTACGGTATCGGCGAATCTCGCCGCAACCTCACACGCCGCGTCGGAAACCGCGGACGAGCGCTATGCGGCGCTCGCGCGTGCGTATTTCGCGAGCGATTTCGTCGCGCATCCGATCAACGCGACGGGGACGGGCGTCCACGCGGGCGACGCGCGCCTCGACGATATCTCGCCCGGCGCTTTCGACGCGAACCTGACGCGCGAGCGACGGACCCTCGCGACGCTCGACGCGATGGATCCGCACGACCTCTCGCCCGAGGTCGCGGTCGACCGGACGATCCTCTCGAACCAGCTCCGGGGCGAACTCTTCACCGACGGGACGCAGCACCATTGGCGACACGATCCCGACCGTTACGTGGGGCTCGCGAGCACGGCCGTATACTCGCTCGCGGCGCGGGAGTTCGCATCGCCCGAGCGGCGCATGGCGCTCGCGATCGCGCGCGAGCGCGAACTCCCCGCATTTCTCGCGCGCGGCCGCGCGAATCTCGGCACGATCGACGCGGCGTCGAAGGAAGTCGCCCTCGAGGATACGGACGGCGCGATCGACTTCTTCTCGACCTCCGTCCCCGAGGCGTTCGCGGCGGTCCGCGATCCCGGCGGCCGGGCGCGACTCCGCACCGAGGGCGCGCGCGTCGTCGCGGCGCTCCGGTCGTACGAGACGTGGTTACGCGGCGTGCGGCCCGCGGGGACGTTCGCCATCGGCGCGGCCGCGTATCGCGAGCGCTTGCGCGACGACGACGGGCTCGACATCTCGCTCGCGCGCTATCGTGCGGTCGGCGAAGCGGCGCTCGCGGCGACGCGGCGCGAGTACGTGGCCGTCGCGCGCGCGATCGATCCGACGCGCTCGCCCGCGGCCGTCGCCACGAAGCTCTTCGCGACCAACCATCCGAGCGCGGCGAACCTCCGCGCGAAAAAAGCCGAAGATCTCGTCCGGCTGCGCGCCTTCCTCATCGCGAAGCACATCGTCACGCTCCCGGCCGACGCGAACGTCGCGGTCGTCGATACGCCCGCGTTCCAACGCTCGACCACGTTCGCGGCCTTCGACGGACCGGGGCCGCTCGAGGCGGTCGATCGCCGCTCGTTCTACTTCGTCACGCCCGTCGACACGCGCTGGCCCGCGGCGCGTCAGGCGGGGTTCCTCTCGTTCTTCAACGATTTTTACGGACCGCTCGTCTCCGCGCACGAGATCTATCCCGGACATTTCACGAACTATGCGATCGACAAGCATCTGCCGCTGAGCCTCACGCGCAAACTCATCTGGAACGTCGCGTTCGGCGAAGGTTGGGCGCACTACGACGAACAGATGGTCGTGGACGAAGGATGGGGCGACGGCGACAAGCGCGTGCGACTCGGACAACTCCAGGGAGCGCTCTTACGCGAGTGTCGTTACCTCGCGGGCGTCGGACTGCACACGCAGGGGTGGAGCGTCCCGGAGAGCGAGCGCTTCTTCCAGGATCGTTGCTTCCAGACGAACGCCGCCGCGATCACCGAGACGATGCGCGGAACGCAGGATCCGATGTACGGGTATTACACGCTCGGCAAACTCATGATCCTCAAGCTCCGCGCGGATTACGCGCGCAAGCTCGGCCCGGCGTACACGCTCGAAAAATTCCACGACGCGCTCCTCGCCCACGGCGATCCGCCGGTCCCGCTCGCGCGCAAACTGCTGCTCGGATCTTCCGACGACGGAGCGGCGCTATGACGCCGCTCGATCTGCGTTCGGCGCCCCCGCGCGCGCCGCGCGCCGAACTCGCGGGCATCGTGTTTCTCCCGCGTTCGATCGACAAGGCGCGCGCGTCGCTCGCCGGCGGCTCGCTCGGCGCGTACAAGATCGAAGGCCTCACCGAGACGATGCTCGAGCATCTCGGCATCGCGTTCGCCGCGTTCTCGCAATGCGTGCGGACCGTCTCGAGCGACGACGAGGTCGCCGCGTTCGTCACGTCGCACGCCGTGCCGGGTGGCGTCGCGAAGTGGACGGACTTCGTGATGCGGCGCGAGCCGGCGGGCGGCGATCGCGTCGCGGCGAAAACGCGCTTCCCGTGGCTCGACGAGCGTCCGGATCTCGTCCTCGCGCTCGACGTCATCGCCGAAGACGATCTCCGGCATTTCGCGAAATCCTGACCTTACTCGACCGTCACCGTCTTCGCGAGATTGCGCGGTTGGTCGACGTCTTTGCCGTCGAGATCGGCGATGTGGTAGGCGAGTAATTGCAACGGCACGATGTTGACGATCGGCGAGAGCAGCTCGTCGACTTCGGGGACGTAGAAGATGTGATCGGCGAGCGCGGCCGCCTCGTCGTCGCCGTAGTTCGCGACGATCACGACGATCGCTTCGCGCGCCTTGGCCTCTTGCAAGTTCGAGAGCATCTTCTCGCGCACGCGGCCGTCGGTCACGATGCCGATGACGGGGACCTTCGCGTCGAGTAACGCGATCGGGCCGTGCTTCATCTCGCCCGCGGCGTAGCCCTCGGCGTGCATGTACGAGATCTCTTTGAGTTTGAGCGCGCCTTCGAGCGCGGTCGGAAAATTCACGTAGCGACCGAGGAACAACGCGCTGTGCGCCTTGCGAAGTTTTTTCGCGACCTTGCGGATGTCGTCCGACGCGTTGAGACACAGATCGATCGCCTCGGGGAGTAACTTCGCGTTGCGCGCGATCTCGCGCAGGCGTTCGACGGGTTCGCTCTTGCGCACGCGCGCGAGGTAGAGTGCGAAGAGCACCATCGCGACCGTCTGCGAGACGTACGTCTTCGTCGCCGCGACCCCGATCTCGGGACCGCCGCGCGTGTAGAGCGTGCCGTCGGCGAGGCGCGTGAGATGCGAGCCGAGCACGTTGCAGATGCCGAGCACGGGCGCCCCCGCGGCCTTCGCGATCTTGACCGCCTCGATCGTGTCGGCCGTCTCGCCCGATTGCGACATCGCGATCGTGAGCGTCCGCGGATCGAGCACGCGATCGCCGTAGCGGAACTCGCTCGCGAGCTCCATCTCGACGGGCAACTTGCAGAGCGCGCGCAGGAGGTACATGCCGACCATGCCCGCGTGGAACGCCGTGCCGCAACCCGTGATCGAGATCTTCGTCATCGCGCGCAGCATGTATTCGTCGATCTTGAGCTCGCTCGCGAGTTGCACGTCGGACGATTCGTCGATCCGACCCGCGAGCGTCTCCTTGACGACGCTCGGCTGGACGAACATCTCCTTGAGCATGAAATGCTTGAAGCCGTCTTTTTCCGCCGAACTCGCGTCCCACATGATCTGCGAGACCTCGCGCTCGAGCGGATTGCCGTCGAAATCGGTGAGCTCGTAACGATCGCGTTCGATCACGACCATCTCGTTCTCGCGCACGATGACTTGCTTGCGCGTGTACTGCAAGATCGCGGGCGTGTCGGAGGCGACGAACATCTCGTCGTCGCCGATGCCGACGACGAGCGGGCTCGCGCCGCTCCGCGCGAAGACGAGACGGTCGGGAGATTCGGCCGAGATCACGCCGACGGCGTAGGCGCCGCTGACCTGACGGAGCGTCTCGCGCAGCGCGGCGACGAGATCGCCGCGATCGTTCTCTTCGAGTAAGTGCGCGAGCACTTCGGTATCGGTGTCGCTCGCGAAACGGTGACCGGCGGCGATGAGTCGGACGCGGATCGAGGCGTAGTTCTCGATGATGCCGTTGTGGATCACCGCGAACTTGCCGCTACAATCGTGATGCGGGTGGGCGTTCGCGTCGGAGGGCCGTCCGTGCGTCGCCCACCGCGTATGCCCGAGTCCCGTGTGGCCGTGGAGCGGCTCGCCGACGAGACGCTCCGCGAGCCGGCCGAGTTTTCCCTCGGCCTTCGAACCCGCAAGCGCCCCCGTGGCGTCGATGACCGCGACCCCGGCGGAATCGTATCCGCGATATTCGAGGCGCCGTAGCGCATCGAGAATGATCGGAACGCTGTCGCGTTTTCCGACGTAACCGACGATCCCGCACATGGTCGCTAGCTTCGGACCATCGTAAAACGACGCCTCGCCGCGAAGGCGGAGACTATTTTATGCCTTCTTTGTTGCGCTTGTAGGGAATTTTCCCGAGCGCGACTTCTTCGAAGGCCGTGGAGACGGGCTTGTTCGGATTCGCATCCGCCGTGAGCGCCGGCGCCTGATTGTTGAGTTGTTTCGCTCGCTTGGTGACGACGTTGACGAGGGTGAATTTCGAATCCACGTATCCCAGAAGTCCGTCGAGGTCGCCGAATACCGTCTTGCTCATGCGTTTGCCACGTTCCTAAAAGTGTCGTCGTGATAGTGATGGATGCGGAAGCGTTCGGCCCGGACGATCGCTTCGAGATCGTCGACCGCGGGCGGCGACGTGCGACGCTCCGGCGGGGCCTGTTCGTTGATGATGACGTAGTCGAAGTTTCGGATCTGGGTGAGTTCCTCGTGCGCGATCGCGAGGCGCTCGGCGATCGAGTCGTTCGATTCGGTCCGTCGCGCGGCGAGCCGCATCCGGAGATGCGAGAATTTGTCGGGGAGCAGAAAGACGAGCACGGCGAGCGGGAACGCGGCCTTCACGGCGAGCGCGCCGACGACTTCCGGTTTCATCACCACGTCGTAGCCGTCGGCGAGCGTCCCCTCGACGAACGATCGCGGCGTCCCGTAGAGGTTGCCGTTGTATTCCTTGGTTTCGAGAAACTCGCCGCCGCCCGCCTTGCGTTCGAAGACGGAGCGGTCGAGAAAGAAGTACGACTCGCCGTCGCGTTCGCCGGGCCGCGGCGCGCGCGTCGTCGCCGAGACGGAGTAACGCAACCTCGGCATGCGCGTTCTCAGGGCATCGACGACGGTATCCTTGCCCGCCCCGGACGGCCCGGAGACGACGAACAACAATCCCGGACCCCGCGACCCCAAATCCACCCCCTAAAGCGCCAACGTTCTATGTTCCGAACGCGTGACGGGCGGGCCTGCCTCGCTCGGAACGACCGTATGCGGGTAAGGTTTTCGACGATCGCGCATACAGCGTATCCCGCGTTTTGGAGGCTTGGTTGACCCGACGACCCGCGAAAATAGCTCTCGCTTTCGGCGTCGTCGTCTCGATCGGCATCATCGCGTTCGCGTTTTTCGGTTCCGCGTTGCTCGCCTGGGGCGTCGATCTCGGCGCGCACGTCGCGGGCTATTCGCTTACGTACGATCGGATCCGGACGCGACCGGGCGGCCTGACGATCGTGGCGCCCGACGTCGCGAACCTCGCGAAGGAGCCGTTGTTCACCGCCAAAGCGATCGACGTCTCGTACTCGCTCAAAGACGTTTTCGGAAGCCCGCATCCGTTCGGGATCTCCGGTATAGAGATCGATCGTCCGAAGATCACGATCGTCCACCACAAGGACGGAACGTACAACTTCCATCTGCCGCCGTCGGGGAATTCGTCGAACTCCAAACCGTTCTCGCTCCCGCAGATCCGGCTCGTCATCCGGGACGGCTCGGTCGGCGTGATCGACGAGACGCGGATCTTCCGCCACAGCCGCAAGCTCGCGCTCCAAAGCCTCCAACTCGACGCCAACCTCGATCCGAACACGCGCTCGCACGTCGTCGGCGGCCTCGCGATTCTCGAAGAGGGCGGGCGGTTTCCGATCGCGATCGCCGGGACGCTCGACGACGCGCGCGGATACGAGTTCACGCGGATCACCGCGAAAACGATCGCGCTCGCACCGCTCATCGACTACGCGCTCAACTCGCCGACGCTCCACGTCGCCGACGGCGTCTTGAACGACATCGACGCCCGCTTCTACGGATTGCGCGACCGCGGCGGCGCGATGGCGCGCCACCTCTCGGTCGCGGCGAATCTCGATCATTTCCAACCCTATCTCGGCGGGATCGCGAAACCGCTCCGCGACGGACGCGGCGCGCTCCGCGTCTACGACGACGGGCTCGCCATTCCGAAGGTCGACGGCTCGATCGCGGGCGTCCCCGTGCGCATCGCGGGGGCCATCTACGATTTCGCGAGTCCCAAACTGCGGCTCGCGATCTCCGGGCGCGGCGCGCTCGGCCGACTCGTCACGCTCTCCGATGCGGCAAAAAAGCTTCCGCTCGCGGGCGACGTCGCGTTCGCGCTCTTCGTCGAAGGCGACGCTACGGGTCCGACGACGTTCGCGACCTTCTCCTCGCCGCGGATCGATTACGGAAAATTTCCGCTCGACCGGCCGAACGGAATGGTCGCGCTCGGCGGCTCCGACACGACGATCGTTCGTGCGGCGCTGAACTATAGTGGGATCGACGCGCTCGCGCGCGGCCGACTCGTCCTCGCGAAGCGGACGCAAACCGACGTGCTCGCGAGCGTCGAAGCGCCCGCTTCGCGCGTGCCGTACGCGACGAACCTGCTCGGGCCGATGACGGTCGGCGCGACGGTGATCGCGGCGGGGACGGACGCCGCGCTCGAAACGCGCGGCGTCGTCGCGGGAACGACGCCGAACGCGACGCTCCGCGGCACGCTCTCCGTGAACGGCAAGGGCGAAGGGACGATCGGTCCGCTCTCGCTCGAGGGTCCGGGCCCGCAATCGATCTTCGCGCGCGTCTCGCTCGATCGGCCGAACGGCGGCGGCGGCGCGTTCGTCGCGCGGCTCGCGCACGTCCACCTCTCGACGCGCGGACCCGTCGCGTCGCTTCCGGGCGTCGCGTTCGCGAAAGCGCCGCCGATCGAGGCGGACCTCGCGAGCGACGTCGCGGGGACCTTCGCCGGGAAGCGCTTCGCCGTGGCGGGCGACGCCGAGGCCGCGAACGTGCGCGCGCTCGGCTATCCGATCGACGATCTCACGATCGCCGGGACGGTCGCCGACGGTCCCCGCGCGGAAGCGCGCGCGCGCTATCGCGGCGCGCTCGCACCGCTCGCGCGCGCGGCGGGCGGAAAGATCGCGGCCCGCGGCACGGTCGATATTCCGGTCGCGCTCGCGGCGACCGGGACGTCGTCGCTCCTCGCGCAGATCGCCGGCGCGCGGTTCGCGAACGCGAGCGTCGGCGGCGTGCCGATCGACGCGCTCGAAGCGACGATCGGCGTGCGCGGGAAGGCGATCGACGTCTACGGCGCGCGCCTCGGACTCGCGGGGCACGACGTCGTCGCGCAGGGGAGTTTCGGCAACGGCGGGACGCTCGACGTCTCCGCGAGCGGCGTCGATCTCGCGGCGCTCCGCGCCTTCGGCCTGCCGGTTCGGGCGGGGACGGCGAGCGCGCTCGCGGCGGTCGGCGGGACGGCGGGCGCGCCCGAACTCGATGCGGGCGTCGCGGTGAGCGGGGCCGAGTCTACGAATCCGCAGCTCGCGGGCCTCGATCTCTCGACGTCGACCGGGCTCGCGTTTTCGGGCGATCGTCTGAGCGTGCGCGACGGCACGATCGTCGCGGGTGCGGCGGTCGGTCGCCTCGACGGTCGCATCGACGGCCTGCGCGCGGACCCCAAGCGCGCGCGCTACGCCTTCGACGCCAGCGTCTCGCAAGCCGATATCGGCACGTTCGCGCGCCTCGCGCACGCCCCACAATATCCCGAAGGAACGTTGGACGCGAACCTCCGGGTCGCCGGAAGCGGCGCGTCGCCCTCGATCGCGGGGCGCGTCGACGTGCCGCAAGGCTCGATCAACGGGCTCGCGTATCGCGACGCGACGGTCGACCTCGACGGAACGCCGTCGGCGCTACGCGCGCGCGGCGGACGGGTGACGGTCGGCACGACGGCGCTCTCCTTCGCCGCCGACGTGGCGCCGCGCGCGCAATCGTTCTCGCTCGACGCGCCTCACGTGGAGCTCTCGGATTTCGACGATTACTTCGATGCGGGCGATACGCTCGGCGGCGTCGGCCGCATCTCGCTACGCGGGACGAACGCGCCGGATCGCATCGCGCTCGACGGCGGCGCGCGTTTCGCGAGGACGCGTTTCCGCCGTTTCGAACTCGGCGACGCGCACGCGACGTTCGCGACGCGCGGCCGTCGCCTGCATACCGATCTCGCCCTCGGCTCGACGGCGGGCCGCGTGACGTCGGTCGGTGACGTGCTCTTCGCGCCGACCCAACCGTTACGCGACGCGTTGCATCGCACGAACGTCTCGCTCGTGACGGAAGCGCGCGCCGTCGATCTCGGCGTCTGGCTCCCCGCCGCCGGGATCGCGGCGCCCGTCGCCGGCAAGATCGACGGCGACGTGAACCTACGCGGAACGTATCCGCGCGACGTCGCGAGCGCGCGCGCCCGACTCGTCGGCGGCATGGTGAACGAGATTCCGATCCGCACGGCGACGCTCGACGCGCGCGCCGCGAACGGACGCGCCACCGTGACGAGCGCGGTGTTCGCGATCGATAATCTCCGCGCGCACGCGTTCGGCTCGGTCGGTCTGCAACCGAAAGATCCCTTCGATCTCACGCTCGATACCGACGTCGCCGACGTCGGGGCGCTCGCGAAGAGCCTCACCGCGAAAACGTACGACGTGAGCGGCGTCCTCCACGACCGGCTGCGGCTCACCGGAACGCAGGCCGCACCCCGCGCGAACGACGTGCTCGACGCGACGCAGATCCGTTATGCGAAATATACGCTCCCGCGCGCGCACGCGGAACTCGCGGTGACGAAAACCCGCGCGTCGCTCGCGCGGACCGAGATCGATTTCGTCTCCGGACGCTTGCTCGCGAGCGGCGCGGTGCCGATCGCGCAAAAACCGTTCGGCATCGGTCCGGCGACCGCACCGCTCGATTTCGGCCTGACCGCCGATAAGATCGATCTCGCGCAGTTCGCCGCGTTCTTGCCGAAGGGCACGACCGCGGCGGGCGTGTTCGACGGAAGCGTTCGCGCGCAGGGAAGTCTCGCGAAGCCCGGTATCGGCGGCACGCTCTCGCTCGCGAACGGCGCCTTTTCGGGACCGATGCTCAAATCCAAGGCGACCGACGCGCGCGCGCAGGTCACGTTCTCGGGAACGCGCGCGACGCTCCACGACACGAGCGTGACGATCGGCGGCGGCACGATCGTCGCGAACGGATTCGCGTCCGTCCCGAGCTTATTGCGACCGGCGAACGACCTCTCCGGCAACCTCCAACTCGCGATCGACAAAACGCGCCTCGACGCGCCGCAGTATCTCAAGGGACTCGTCGACGGCAAGCTCACCGTCGCGCGCACGCCCGCGGCGCCGATCGATGTCGCGGGAAATCTCGCGTTCTCGGAAACGCGCATTCCGCTGAGCGCGCTCTTCAACCCGAACGCGCCGAAAACGCAATCGACCGCGGCGCCGTTACCGGTCCGTTTCGATCTCGGGATCGACGTCGGTCGCGACGTCCGCCTGCAGAGCGGGCCCGTCGACGTCGGCGCGACGGGCCGACTGCACGTCGGCGGCACGCTCGCGAGCCCGCTCGTCTCGGGCCAACTCGAATCGGTCGGCGGCGGCACGCTCAGTTTCTATCGGACCTTCATCGTAACCGACGGCAGCACGATCGCCTTCGACGGAAGCGGCGTGATCCCGGACGTCGATGCGAGCGCGACGACGACCGTCCCCGATCCGGAGACCGACGTGAACCTGCACGTGACCGGCCCCGCGACGCAACTCAACGTCGGCCTGACCTCGAGTCCCGCGTATTCGCGCGAGCAGATCCTCGGCTTGCTCGTCGGCGCGCAGGCGCTCGGCGCCGTCAGCGGCGTCGCGCCGTCGACGGGCGGGGGCGCGCAACAGAATCCGTTCCAGTCGCTCGCCGAAGGCCAACTCGGGACGTTGCTCACGCAGAACGTCCTGCAACCGTTCAGTTCGAAACTCGGCGGCGCGCTCGGACTCTCCAACCTCGCGGTGACGTATCTCCCCGGCGGGAGCGTGAACGTCGGCGCGAAGCGCAAACTCTTCCGCAACGTCAACGCAGTGTTCGCGAGCTCGTTCGGTCAACCGCCGCGCGAGAGCGTCGGTCTCCAGGCGGCGAACCCCGCCGGCACGACCGCGGCGCAAGTCACGTTCTTCACCCAGCCGAGCGCGAACCAACTCGCACCCGTCCAGACGACCTCGCTCCTCTCGACCAATCCCTCCGTGACGGGCGCGGAGCCGCTCAACGGCAATCAAGGCGTGTCGTTCTCGGTCCAACGAAAATTCTAGAGCGTACCGTTCTCGCATTAACGTGACGCGAACCGAGAGCGGAAATGCGCCGAGCGACGGTCGCGTCATTCCGACGGTACGCGCGTCGTGAGAACGGATTGGTTGATCGTGCGGCGTCTCGCCGCGGAGATCGATCGTGCGGTGCGCGGAAAACGGATCTCGCACGCGGGGCGTCTCGGGGACGATCGGTTCGGGATCGTCGCGGGCAAGGTCGGTCTCGTGCTCGATCCGTTTTCGCCGACGCCGATCGTCTCGCTCGACTCCGAGCTCGAGGTTCCGCGGAGCGACGGCGGGTGGTCGCGCGCGTTCGAGGACGCGCTCGTCGGTCTGCGCGTCGACGCCGTGCGCGCGCGCCGCGGCGATCGTCTGATCGCGATCGAGTGTTCGGCGCAGTCGCGTTTCGGCGTGAAGACGGGGTACCGGCTCGTCTGCGAGCTCACGCCGCGTTTCGGAAATCTCGTCTTACTCAAAGACGATACGATCGTCGCCGCGGCGCGCGAGTTCTCGCGCGGTGCGGCGGTCCGCGCGACCGTCGTGGGCGACGCGTACGAACCGCCGCCGCTCCCGGTCTTCGCGGAACTCCCGGGCGCGCTCGCGGCGGCGTTCGCGGTGCTCGCGCGAGGCGACGACGCGGCGTCGCGCGGCATCGCCGTCCGTGCGCTGCGCGCCGCCGTGCCGCTCGTCCCGCCGCTCGTCGCCGAGTCGCTCGTGTACGAAGCCGCCGCGCTCGGTGCCGTGGCGGGTCTCGACGAGGTGATGCGGCGTCGTGCCGCCGCGGTCGTCTCCTCGACGGACGGCGACCCGCACGGAATCGGCGACGTGTTCGCCTATCGCGACGGCGAGCGGCTCGTGCAGTGTCACGTCTATCCGCTCGCGCAGTACGCCCATCTCGCGACGTCGCGCGTACCCGAGATCGCGCCGCTCGTCTCGGCCTCGCTCGCCACCGAAGCGCGCGAACGATCGCTCGGGGCGTTCGCATCGCGCCGCGCGCGTCTGCGCGCGCGACCGAGAAACGCGAAGACGCCGCACGCGACGATGCGAGCGGCCGCGACCGGCTCCGACGCGCGGGCGAATTGCTCTACGCGCACCTCGCGGAGGTGCCGGCGCACGTTTCCGCGTTCGTCCCCGCGAGCGATCCGAGCGTGACGATCGCGCTCGATCCCGAGCTCGACGCGAAAGCGAACGCCGCCGCGATCTTCAAACGCTATCGGAAGGCGACCGCTAAACTCGCGCACGTCGAGCGTCGGCTCGGCGAACTCGACACCGCGCGCCGCTTCGCACTCGAACTCGCCTGGGAAGCCGAACGCGCCGAACCGGAGACGCTCGACGACGTCGCGGATTCGTTCGATCGACTCGAGCGTCGGAAGGCCCCGGTGAAGCCGAACGAGCGCGCGCGCAAGCGCAAACCGCTCGACGTGAAGCTCGCGGAAGACGCGCGCGCGTACGTCGGTCGCTCGCCGCGCGGTAACGCGGAGCTGACCTTCACGTTCGCGCGTCCGAGCGATCTCTGGTTCCACGCACGCGCGACGCCGGGCGCGCACGTCGTGTTGCGGATCGATTCGCAGCGTCCCGCGACGGAGCACGAACTCCGCCGTTCGGCCGAGCTCGCCGCGCATTATTCGAAAGCGCGCGAGTCGGAAAAGGTCGCCGTCGATTACACCGAACGCAAATACGTGCGCCGCCGACAGAACGCTCCGCCCGGTCTCGTGTGGTATACGAACGCGAAAACGCTCCTCGTCGCACCGCTCGCATGAGCGCGGCGGCGAAGGGTCGTTTCACGATCGACGACACGAAGCCGATCTGGCGCACGATGCTCGTGTTCCTCGTTCCGTTGATGCTCAGCAACGTGCTTCAGTCGCTCGGGCAGTCGGCGAACGCCGTCTATCTCGGACGGCTCGTCGGCGTGAGATCGCTCGCCGCGGTCTCGGCGATCTTCCCGCTCGTCTTCTTCCTCATCTCCGCGCTGATCGGACTCGCCTCGGCGAGTAGCGTCCTCATCGGTCAGGCGTTCGGCGCGCGCGATCCCGTGCGCGTGAAACAGATCGCCGGAACCTCGCTCGCGCTCGCGCTCGGACTCGGGACCGTGCTCGGCGCGATCGGCATGGTCTTCTCGCGCGATATCCTCGTCCTGCTCGCGACGCCGAGCGACATCCTCGAGACGTCGGCTTCGTACGCGCGCTTCGCGTTCGCGTCGCTCCCGCTCTTGTTCGTCTACCTCGTGTACACGACGTTTCTGCGCGGCGTCGGCGACACGCGGACGCCGTTCTTCGTGCTGATCGTCAGCACGGCGCTGACCTTCGCGATCACGCCGATCTTCATTCTGGGAAGCTTCGGGACGCCGAAGTTCGGGACGAACGGTGCGGCACTCGGGAACATCGTCTCGACGGCGCTCGCCCTCGTCGGCCTGCTCGTCTACCTCGGGATCAAGAAAGACCCGCTCGCGCTCGACGCGGCGTTACTGCGTAACTTCCGCATCCGCGGCGATATCGCGCGCGCGATCGCGAAGATCGGGATTCCGACGAGCATCAACCTCACGATGGTCTCGCTCTCCGAGATCGCGCTCCTCTCGCTCGTCAATCGTTACGGCTCGAACGCGCTCGCGGCATACGGCGCGGTCAATCAGGTCGTGAGCTACGTGCAGTTCCCGGCGATCTCGATCGGCATCGCATCCTCGATCTTCGGCGCGCAGTCGATCGGCGCGGCGCGCACGGACCGGCTCGGCGCGATCGTACGTTCCGCGACCGCGCTCAACTATGCGATCGAAGGCATCCTGATCGTCGTCGTCTACATCTTCGCATCCGCTATCATCGGGCTCTTCGTGAAATCCCCCGAGACCGAAGCGATCGCGCGGCATCTCTTAGCGATCACGCTCTGGAGCTACGCGATCTTCGGCAACGCGCGCGTCCTTTCGGCGATCATGATCTCGACGGGCACCGTCCTCTGGCCGACCGCGATCTCGATCCTCTCGATCTGGCTCGTCGAAGTTCCCGTCGCCGTCGTCACGTCGCACCGCATCGGCCTCGACGGCGTCTGGTACGGCTACCCCGCGGCGTTCGTCGCGGGTCTCGCGGGACAGGCGATCTACTATCATCTCGTCTGGAAGAAAAAGACCCACGTCCGTCTCGTGTGACGTGTCGATCCGATCGCGTGAGCCCACGACTTCCGCCGGCCGCCGGCGTCGACCGACCCGACGTCGATGGGCGAACCGCATCGAACGACGGGTCGGTACGATCCTCGGATCAACCCGACATATCTTCGAGTTCTCGCCCCTTGCTTTCCTGAACGAACCGTAACACGAACAAGAACGACAGGACCGCGAAGGCCGTGTAGAGCCCGTAGGCGAGCCCGAGGCCCGCGTTCTTCAGCGACGGGAACGACGTGGAGATCACCCAGTTCGCGATCCACTGCGCCGACGCGGCGACGGAGAGGGCGGCCGCGCGGATGTGGTTCGGGAATTTTTCGCCGAGTAAGACCCACACGACCGGACCCCACGACATCCCGAAGGCGAAGACGTAGACGTTCGCCGCCACGAGCGCGAGCGGTCCGGCGGATCCGGTGAGGTGCGGTTGGCCGTGCGCGTCGAGCGGGGCGCCGCCGAAGACGAAGGCGAGGATGCCGAGCGTGATCGCCATGCCGACCGAGCCGACGAGTAAGAGCGGTTTACGACCCCAGCGGTCGATGAGCGAGATCGCGACGAGCGTCGTCACGACGTTCACCACGCTCGTGATGACCGTGATGAGCAGCGAATTGTTCTCCGAGAATCCGACCGCTTGCCACAGCACGCTCGAGTAGTAAAAGATGACGTTGATGCCGACGAACTGTTGGAAGACCGAGAGCCCGATGCCGACCCAGACGATCGGCAGCAAGCCCAACGCGGGACCGCGCAGGTCGCTCCAACTCGGGACCTTGTCGGTCGCGAGCGATTGACGGATCTGAGAGATCTTCGCGGTGAGTCCGCGTTCGCCGAGGACGCGCTCGAGGACCTGACGCGCTTCGTCGATGCGACCCTTCGCGAGCAGGTAACGCGGCGATTCGGGGATCGTCAGCGACAGCACGCCGTACACGATCGCCGGAAGCGTCATCGCGATGAACATCCATCGCCACGCCTCGAGCCCGCCGACCCAAACGGCGCGCGGGCTCCCGGCGGTCGACGAGATCGCGTAGTCGACGAGGAGCGAGAGAAAGATCCCCGAGACGATCGCGAGTTGTTGTAACGATCCGAGTCGGCCGCGGATGCTCGCGGGCGCGATCTCGGCGATGTACGCGGGCGCGATCACCGACGCGATGCCGACGGCCACGCCGCCGATCACGCGGAAGATCGCGAGGACGGTCAACGAGTTCGCGAGCCCCGAGCCGATCGCGCTGATCACGAACAGGAGCGCCGCGACGCGCATCGCGGCGAGCCGTCCGTAATTATCGGCGACGCGTCCCGCGACGAGCGCACCCGCCGCCGCGCCGATGAGCGCGGACGACACCGTCAACCCGAGCGCGCCCGCGTCGGCGGCGAAATGCGTGCCGATCGCCGAGACGGCGCCGTTGATGACGGCGCTATCGTACCCGAATAAGAATCCGCCGAGCGCCGCGACCGACGAAAGCAATAAGACGGTTCCGGACGAATCCGATTCCTGTTCGTTGCCGCTCGGGATGGGCGCCGTTACCACTCCAGGTTCGTTCATATCGACCTCTCTCTACCGAATTCGTTCGTCCGGCGATTCCATGCGCGAGAGCATGGCTCGTACGCCGTCCGGACCGTCGACGACGACGTCGGCGGCATTGCGTAAATCTTCGGGCATCTCGTCCGAGCGGACGCCGACGCAGAGGACGTCCGCGCCGCGTTCCGCGAGCGCGCGCGCCGCGACGAATGCGGGAATGTCGCCGAGATCGTCCCCGATGACGACGAGCCCGCGCGCGCCCGACTCCGCGACGACGCGACGTACCGCATCGCCCTTGTCGGCCCGGACGTTCGGGCGCAGTTCCCACACGAGTTTTCCGGGGACGAGTTCGAGACCGCGGCGTTCTGCGATCGCGCGGACTTCGGCATCGACCGCGGCGGTCCAGCGCGCGGGATCGGCGACGCGCCGTAGATGGACCGCGACGCCCGAACCCTTGTCCTCGACGTACGCGTCGCAGGCGACGATCGCCGACGCCGCGCGGACGTCGTCTTTCGCGGCGTCGACGGCGGGTTGGAGCGCGGCGATCCGCGGATCGACCGTCGTCGTGCCGTCGAGCGATTCTTCGAGGCCGTAGAGACCGAGATAGCGGACGCCGTGCGCGGGCGCGCGTTCGGCGAGGAAGGCGGCCGGCCGACCCGAGACGAGCGCCACCGCGGCGTAGCCGCGCGCGAGACGCGCGAGCGACGCGACGACGCCGTCGAGCGGGCGCGCCGTCGTCGGATCGTCGACGATCGGGGCGAGCGTGCCGTCGAAATCGATGCAGAGCGCGGTCTCCGCGGCGCGCGCGCGAAAGCGAGCGACGACGTCGTCCGACAGCGCGCTTTCGGCGCTCACGATGCGGAGACGAGCGCGAAGTCGGCGGACGTTCCTTGCACGAGCTCGACCGACTCGTCGCGCACGACGATGCGGATCGGCGCGGCCGTGCTCGGTCGCGACGTGAGACGCAGGCGATGCTCCGTCAGTTCGATCTCGATGCGGTGGCCGCGGAAGTGAACGCTGAAGCGCAGGAACTTCACGTCGGGCGGGAGCGCGGGATCGAAACGCAATCCGCGCTCGCCCGCGCGCATTCCGGTGAGTCGTCGCTGGACGAGATCGACCGTTCCGGCCATCGCGCCGAGGTGGATCCCTTCGGCCGTCGTGCCGCCCTGCACGTCGGAGACGTCGCTCTCGAGCGCGTGCTTGAAGGTCTTCCACGCTTCGCTCGGATCGGTTCGCGCGAGCACCCACGTGCTCACGATGCCGCTGAGCGTCGACCCGTGCGCCGTGCGGGCGAGATAGTACTTCACCGTCCGCGCGAGCTGGTCTTCGGTCACCTCGTAGCCGAGTTCGCGCAACACCTCGCGCAGTTCGTCCCGCGTGAGCACGAAAAGCAACATGAGGACGTCGGCCTGTTTCGAGAGCTGGTAACGGTTGGGGCTGTCGCCCTCCGCTTCGAGGACGCGATCGAGCCGTTGCACGTTTCCGTACTTCTCGCGGTAGCCTTCCCAATCGAACTCCAAGAGCTTGTCGTAGCCCTCGAATTGCGCGAGGACGCCGTCGTCGTGGAAGACGACGCGCATCTTCTTCGCGATGTCGCGCCAATGCACGAGTTCGTCGTCCGTGAAATCGAGCTCGAGCGCGAGTTCGCTGCGATAGTGCGCCGGGAGCGCGTCGAGCGCTTCCATCGCGCGGCGCAACACCCAGACGGCCATCACGTTCGTGTAGGTGTTGTTGTCGATGCCCGGCTCGTCGCGATCGGGATAGCCCTCGTGGTATTCGTCGGGACCCATGACGCCCTTGATCTCGTACCGTCCGAGGCGCTCGTTATATGTCGTGAGGCTCGCCCAGAATCGCGCGATCTCGACCAACATCTCCGCGCCCGTGAAGCGCAAGAACGCGATGCTTCCGGTGACGACGTAGTGTTGCCACACGTTGTAGGCGATCGCGATGTTCACGTGACGCTGGAGGTGCGAGTGATCGGGCAACCAGCGGCCGGACTTGGGATTGAGGTGGACCTGTTGGGTCTCCTCGCGCCCGTTGCTCCCGCTCTGCCACGGAAACATCGCGCCCGCGAAACCCGCGTCGCGCGCGGCCGCGCGCGCGGCGTCGAGCCGGTTGTAGCGATAATCGAGTAACGTCTGCGCGAGGACGGGTCGCTGGAAGTTCAGGAACGGGAAGATGAACATCTCGTCCCAGAAGATGTGACCGCGGTACGCCTCGCCGTGCCAACCGCGCGCGGGGACGCCGACGTCGAGCCGGATGCTGTTCGGCGAGACCGTCTGCAACAGATGGAATTCGTGCAGGTGGAGCACCATCTCGCTCCAGTTGTTGCCGCTATCGAGTTCGATGTCGAAGCGTTCCCACAGGCTCGTCCAGGCGCGCGCGTGGCGCACGCGCAGCGCCTCGAAATCGGGCGCCCGCGAGGCCGCGTCGCGCGCCTCGAGACCGCACGACGAGATCGCGCGGTCGCGCGAGGTGTAGAGCGCGACGATCTTCTCGACGTGGACGAAACGATCGCGTTCGAGCGCGATCGAGACGTCGTGAGCCACGAAGCCCGACTCCGCGACGAGCGCGCGCGTGGACGCCTGCGGCGTGCCGTTCGCATCGACGACGCGGGTGCGCGCGCCGAAGGCGATGCGAACCTGCGACTGATTCGTCTCGACTTCGAGGGCGATCGTTTCGGGGCCGACCTCCTCCGCGGCGAGCGGAACGAGATGGCGGCCGTTGAGATCGCGATACCGTTTGACGCCGGCGTTGACGACGCGGCCGTCGAGGCCGGAGCGGACCGTCAGCGTCCCCGACCAGTTCTCCGCGACGAACGTCGCCTCGATCGCCGCGAGGTGCTGGTCGCGCATGCTCACGAGCCGTCGCTGGACCATCGCGGTCCGTTTCCCGCTCGGGTCTTCCCACCGGAGGCGCCGCAAGAGCACGCCTTCGTGCATGTCGAGTTCGACGCGATGTTCGAGCACGTTCGACGCGCTCACGTCGAACCACGGACCGCCGTCGATGCGGAACGCGAACGAAAGCCAGTTCGGCGCGTTGACGAGATCTTCGTTCTCGACGTCGCGACCGGAGACGTCGGTCGTCACGCGATTGTACAGTCCGGCGACGTACGTGCCGGGATAGTTGACGTCGTCGGCGACGGCTTCGGCGAGCGCCCCGCGCGTGGCGAAGTAGCCGTTTCCGAGCGTGCAGAGCGCTTCGCGCAAGCCCTGACGCGTGGGGTCGAACCCGTCGTAGGCGAGCGCCCAGACGCCGGTCGGAACTTCGATCATCGCGCCCTACTCGGCCGCGACGCGACGTTCGGCGAGCGAACCCGAGCGGATCTCGTCGAGCGAGACGTCGTCGAGCGACGTGACGACGAGATCGGCGCCGGCCTCGGCGAGGACCTCGCGATCGTCGAGTCGTGCGACCCCGAGCCCGAGCATCCCGCCCGCCTTCGCGGCCTGGATGCCGCTCGTCGCATCCTCGACGACGAAGCACCCACGCGGATCGACGCCGAGTTCCTTCGCGGCCGTCAAGAAGATCATCGGATGCGGCTTCCCCTGCTCGAAATCGCGGCCGGCGACGTCGGCATCGAAGAGGTCGAGCAACATGAGTCCGGGCTTCACGAAATCGTACCGGAGGTCGTTCTCGCTCGCGAACGTGTCGAGCCGGATCTGGCGCAGGAAGAGGTTGGCGTTCTTCGACGACGAGGCGCACGCGACCGGGATGCCGCTCGCCTTGACCGCGAGGATGAAACGCAAGGCGTCGGGGAAGGCCGTGAAGCGGCCCGCTTCGATCAGCGCGACGACCTGTTTCTGCTTCGCCTCGGCGTATTCTCCGGCCCGACGCTCGACGTCGGGGACGCCGAAATATTCGAGCGCCGCGCGCGCACCCGCCATGCGCGGCATCCCCGCCATGATCTTCTGATAGACCGCGGGCGAAAAGCGCTCGGGGGTGTACGTCGTTTTCGGAGCGTCGTCTTTCCACGCGCCCTCCATCAGCGCGCGAAAGGACTCGCGCCACGCGAGCTCGTGCGGCGAGTCCACGAGGACGCCGTCGACATCGAAAATCGCACCGGAAAACGCCATGATCCCTCGACTCCGGGGAAAACCCCATACGTGCGCGATCCGGCCCTCGACGGTCCGGTTTACCGCGTCGCCACAGATGTTCCCCGATTGCAAAGAACTACTTCTAAAATCGCAAACTTTTCTTTCGTCGGTTCACCACATAAATGGGAATTGCGACTCGGAGAGGGGCCGGGGCGGTTCGCTAGTTCAGATGCGTCCGCATCGACCGGACGAACGTCCGCAGCGCGTGGGCGCAGAGCCCGACGGCGAAGAGCATCCCCGCGACGCACGCGGCCACGACGAACGGCGTCCGCTCGAAGAAGAATATCCCCGCGAAACTCGTTCCGCCGACGATCAGCGCGACCACGTACAGACTCGCGCTTCCGGTTATCGTAATGTTTCTCATCGAATCGACTCCGTCGTTTCTCCATCTTCTCGGGTATCGGCTCCGCGAACGGCGCCGGGCACGCGATCATTATACCACCGCGCTAACGGCGGCGCTCCTTCCTATGGCACACGTGTGCGAAACATCTTTTCGTGCGCCGCCCCGGCGCGACGCTCGCGTTTCCGTCTCGACGTCGCGATGCTTCGGTCCTAAACGATTCGACGCCGCGTCGCGCGCCGATGCCGTATCGCGCGGCATCCCCGTCGGGCTCGCGTCCGCTCGCGCTCGGAGATCGCCGCGCTCGCGCCCCGCAGAGCCGCCAACGGAACGCGCCCGAGTCGCGCTCCGAAACGCGGGATGACTTCGCGAGCGCGATCGCGGACTGACCCGCATGGAGTCGCACGCACCCTCCCTCGCGTTTTTCGACACGCCGACCGTCCGGATCGCGTACGAAGATCGCGGGCCGCGCGACGGCCGGCCGATCTTCTTGCTACACGGATGGCCCGACGACGTCCGCGCGTGGCGCGAGATCGCGCCGCACCTGCACGCCGACGGATATCGGACGATCGCGCCGTACCTGCGCGGATACGGCCCGAGCACGTTCGTCGCGGAAGCCGTGCGCGACGGCCGCAGCGTCGCCCTCGCGAGCGACGCGCTCGCGCTCGCGGACGGGCTCGGCATCGAGACGTTCGACGCGATCGGGCACGATTGGGGCGCGCGCGCCGCGTATTCGCTCGCCGCGCTCGCACCGTCGCGCGTCCGGAGCATCGTCGCGCTCGCGCTCGGCTTCCAACCGCACGGACGCTTCGCGATTCCACCGTTCGATCAAGCGCGTCGCTTCTGGTATCAGTTC
>CAZZXB010000008.1:0-4080 GCA_964658025.1 uncultured Janthinobacterium sp. | reverse complement strand
TTCATGTGCACCGACGGCGGCGCCGCGACGGTGCGCGCCGATCCCCGCGGTTTCGCGCGCTATCAGTGGGAGACGTGGAGTCCGGCGGGGTGGTTCGACGAAACCGAATTCGCGCGCACCGCGGAGAGTTTCGAGAATCCCGCGTGGGCCGACGTCACGCTAAACGGCTATCGCTCCCGCTTCGTGGCGGACGAGCCCGTCGATCCGCAATACGATTCGCTCTCGCGTCGTCTCGAGACGATCGCGACGATCGACGTTCCGACGCTCGTGATCCACGGCGCGGCCGACACGTGCGTCGGACCGGAAACGACCGAGTCGCTCGACCGCTTCTTCACCCGCGACTACCGGCGGATCGTGGTACCGGGCGTCGGGCATTTCGTGCCCCGCGAGGCGCCGGAGGTCGTCGCGACGGCGACGCTCGCCCACCTCGCACGGGTCGCAATTTGAGCGCCTACGGCACCATCGCTTGAAGTTTTTCGGGATCGACGACGACGACGTGCGCCGTGCGCATGTCGATGAGATGCTCGTCCCAGAAACGGTTGAGCGTGCGGTTCACGGTCTCGCGCGTCGTGCCGATCATGTTCGCCATCTCTTGATTCGTCAGGCGGAGCGTGATGCGCGTGCCGCCCGGAATCGGTTCGCCGAAATTCTGCGTGAGGTTGAGCAGTAACGACGCGAGACGCGAACGGATGTCTTGCGACGTCGTGGCGGCGATGAGTTTGTTGGCGGCGCGGAGGCGCTCGGAGAGCGCGATGACGAGTAACCGACCGATCCGCGGGCTATGGTCGAGCAGGGCGAGAAAATCCACGCGCTCGATCGCGCCGACTTCGACTTCCGTCAACGTGCGGACGCTCGCGGCGCGCACGGAGGTATCGAAGATGCTCATCTCGCCGAAGAAGTCGCGTTCTTTGAGGATCGAGAGGATCGTTTCGCGGCCGTCGGGGACGACGCGGACGATCGCGACCGAGCCCGAGAGGATCAGATAGAACGTCTGACCGGGATCGCCTTCGCGGAAGATCGTCTGGTGTTTGCCGAAGCGGCGCGTCGTGATGAGCTGGGCGACCTCGGCGAGTTCGGCCGGGTCGAATTCACGAAAGAGCGGTACGTTGCGGAGGGCGTCGATACCGATGGTCCGAGCAGCTTCATCCGCACGGTGCTTTGGCATAATCATACGCATTCTATCGGCCGGCCCGAAGTGCGACTATAGCCACATTCGCGTTGTTTTTACCGAACGCCGTCGCGAACAACGCGTATGAGACTTTCGACGGTCCGAGACGCATGAGGGCGACCGCCCGCGGCGAACGTGCGTACGACGTGTCCACCCTCTTCGACGCCGACCCCACGTCGGCGCTCAAGCACCACTTCGGTTTCGATGCATTCCGCCCGCTGCAGGCGGAAATCGTGGCCGACGTGCTCGCCGGACGCGACGTGTTCGCCCTCCTGCCGACCGGCGGCGGGAAGAGCCTCTGCTACCAGCTGCCGGCCGTCATGCGGCCGGGTCTGACGGTCGTCGTCTCGCCGCTGATCGCGCTCATGAAAGATCAGGTCGACGCCCTCACGGCGGCCGGCATTCCGGCAACCTTTCTCAATTCGTCGCTCGACGCCGACGAATCGCGGCGCCGCCTTCGCGAACTCCACCGCGGCACGTACCGCCTGCTCTATCTCGCGCCCGAGCGTCTCGCGCTCCCGCACGTCGTGGATGATCTGCGCGGCTGGGACGTCGCCCGCTTCGCCATCGACGAAGCCCACTGCATCAGCGAGTGGGGCCACGATTTCCGCCCGGACTATCGCCGCCTGGCCGGGTTGCGGCGCGCGTTTCCCGAGACGCCCGTCCTCGCGCTCACGGCGACCGCGACGGGTCGCGTCCGGCGCGACATCGTCGAGTCGCTCGGGTTACGCGACCCGCGCGAATACGTCGCGAGCTTCGATCGCCCCAATCTCTCCTACCGGGTCGCACAGAAGACCGACGCGTTTCGCACGCTCCTCGGCTTCGTCAACGGCCGCGCGAAAGAGAGCGGGATCGTCTACGCATCGAGCCGACGGTCGGTCGAGACGCTCGCGGAAAAATTGCGCGCGGCGGGCGTCGCGGCGCTCCCGTACCACGCGGGTCTGGAATCGCGCGAGCGCGCGTACAACCAGGAACGCTTCGTCCGCGACGACGCGCGCGTCATCTGCGCGACGATCGCGTTCGGCATGGGGATCGACAAATCGAACGTCCGGTACGTCGTCCATTACGATCTGCCGAAAAATCTCGAGAGTTACTATCAGGAAACCGGCCGCGCCGGGCGCGACGGCCTCGCGGCCGAATGCGTGCTCTTCTACACGCCGGGCGATCTCGCGAAACAACTCGCCTTCATCGACGAGAAGGAAGAGAACGAACGCGTCCACGCGCTCGAGGGTCTTCGGACCATGCAACGGTATGCGGAAGCGACGACGTGTCGGCGCGCGCTCCTCCTCGCGCATTTCGGCGAGATCCGGTCGGCCGAACCGTGCGGGAACTGCGATAATTGTACCGCGCCGCGCGCGCGTTTCGACGGCACGATCGTGGCGCAAAAATTTCTCTCGAACGTCGTGCGCGTGCGTCAGGCCGGCGGTTTCTCGGTAGGGCTCAACCATCTCGTCGACGTGCTCGTCGGCCGCGAGACCGAAAAGGTTCGCGATTGGAACCACGACGGGATCACGACGTTCGGCATCGGTCGCGACACCGGTCGTACGCAGTGGCTCGCGATCGGCCGCGAACTCGTGCGACTGGGACTGTTGCGTCAGACCCCGGGATTGCGCAGCGTCGTCGAGCTGACGGACGACGGGCGCCGGACTCTGCGCGAGCGGACGCCCGTCGAGATGACGGCGGCGACCGAGGCTCCGGCGTCACCGCGGAGTTCGCGCGGAAACGGCTCGCGTGCGGCGGCATCGCCGGACGACGATGCATCCTACGACGACGCGCTCTTCGACGAATTACGCGCGCTGCGCAAACGGCTCGCCGACGAACGCGACGTCCCCGCCTACGTGATCTTCCCCGACACGACGTTGCGCGCGATGGCGCGCGACATGCCGGCCGATCGCGCGGAACTCCGCGGCGTGCCGGGCGTCGGCGACAAAAAACTCGGCGATTACGGCGACGCGTTCCTCGCGGCGATCGCCGCCTTCCGCGACCGGACGTGATGGAGACCTTTCGCGCCTCCGACGGCGCCGAACTCGCCTACGACGACCGCGGACCGCGCGGGTCGCTCGCGCTCCTCTTCATCCACGGCTGGCAGGCCTCGAGCGACGTCTGGGAGCCCCTCCGCGAGGCGCTCGCCGACCGTTACCGGACGATCGCGATCGACGTCCGCGGCTTCGGGCGCTCGAACGCCGCCCCCGGACCGTACGCCGTCGAGACGTTCGCGAACGATCTGAGCGATCTCTTCGCGTGGCTCGATCTCGACCCGCTCGTCGTCGTCGGCCATTCGATGGGCGCGGCGATCGCGCAACGGTTCGCGATCGATCGCCCCGATGCGGTGGAAGCGCTCGTCCTCGCGACGCCCGTTCCGGCCGGCGGCGCGGCGTTCTCGCCGAAGCTCGAGGCGATGTTTCGCGCCACGGCGGGCGACGTCGCGAACGCGAACGCGTGGCTCGCGAAGCTCACGTACCGCGAGCAATCTCCCGCCGTCGTCGCGCTCCTGCGTGCCGGAGCCGCGGCGACGCGGGCCCCCGTCGCGCTCGAGAGTTTCGAATCGTGGGCGCATCTCGAATTCGAAGACGAGGCGGCGACGATCGCGACGCCGACGCTCGCGATCGCGGGCGGCGAAGATCGTCCGATGACGCCCGCGTACGTCCGCGAACGCGTCGTCGACGTCATCCCGGGCGCGCGGCTCGCGATCGTCGCCGACGCGGGCCACCTCGTCCAACTCGAACGGCCCGAACGCGTCGCCGCGCTCGTCGCCGAATTCGTCGACGCGCTGTGACGGCGCGGCGCGCGCACGCCCGCGTCGTGCAGTTCACCGACACGCACGTCGTGGAGCGCGGGCGCCGCGTCTCCGACCGCGATACGGGCGCGCATCTCGCGGACGCGATCCGTGCCGCCAACGCGCTCGAGCCGGA
>CAZZXB010000007.1:11037-42430 GCA_964658025.1 uncultured Janthinobacterium sp. | reverse complement strand
GTCTCAAACCCGATGGCGAAGAACACCACGTGTTTGTCGGGGTTGTCGATCGCGACCTTCAGCGCATCCAGTGGGGAGTAGACGAACCGGACATCCGCGCCGCGCGCCTTCGCGTCCAGCAAGCTGCCGGCCGACCCGGGCACCCGCGACGTCGCGCGGCGGCTCTATCCGGGGGCGCCGCAGCCATGGGTCGATCTCTCGACCGGCATCAACCCGCACCCCTATCCCGTCGGCGACATCCCGCCGGACGCGTGGACCCGGCTGCCCTCGGCGGCGGGGCTCGCCGCGCTCGAACGCGCGGACGAACGCGCGGCGGCCGTGGAAGACGACGCGCGCGCCGCCCTGAGCGGACGCGTCGCCGCGGCGGCGCCCGCGCTCGAGGGGATCGCGCTCGCGATCGGCACGATCGATCTCTTGCTCGGACGCGTCGCGTACGCGCGGCGCTACGGATGCGTCGTCCCCGAGATCGGAACCGACGCGTCGCTCGCGCTCGCGGAAGCGCGCTTCCTTCCGCTCGAGGCCGCGCTCGCCGAGCGCGACCGGCGCTACGTACCGATCTCGATCGACCTCGCGGGCGTCGGCGTGCTCACGGGCGCGAACATGGGCGGAAAGAGCGCCGCGCTCGGGGCGATCGGGTTCGCCGTCGCGAGCGTCGCGCTCGGCGTGCCGCTCGCCGCGCGGTCCGGCCGCATCCCGCTCGTCGCGGCGATCGCCTGGCTCGGAGCGGGCGCGGCGCCGGAGCGTTCGACGCTCCTGAGCGCCTTCGGGGGCGAACTCGTCGCCCTCCGCGATCACCTGGCGCGCGACGCGGGCCGGACGCTCGTCCTCGTCGACGAGTTCGCGCGCACGACATCGCCGCGCGAGGGCGGCGCGCTGCTCGCGGCGCTCGTCCGCGAACTCGCGGAACGCGGCGACGTCGGCCTCGCGACGACGCACTTCGCGGGGATCGCGCGCGGCGCGGGGGCGCCGCACTACGCGATCCGCGGCCACGGCGCGCTCGCCGGTGCGGAGGCGGGGCCGCTCGATCTCGCGACCGCGCTCGACCGCGTCGCGCGGCGGATGGACTATCGCGTGGTCCGCGTGGCCGACGATGCGGGCGACGCCGACTCGGGCGCCTTCGATCTCGCCGTCGCGCTCGGCCTCGACGCGTCGTTCGTCGCGCGCGCGCGCGCGGCGCTCGCGCGAGAGGACGTGACGTCCGCGTCGGGTTGATGCGCGAGCGGCGTCGCTCGGAGATTCCCGGGCGTACGCGGATCGCCCGCGATCGTCGCAACGGTTCGCCGACGAAGTTTTCGCGCGATCGGCGTGCCCACGCCGGTCACGCGTGGCCGACGTGCCCCTCGACGACGCGGACCGTCCGATGCCCACCGCGCCGCAAACGATAACGAGCGACGGGTGCACGAGCGACGATTCTTCGCCGCAACGTGCGACGGGAGGATGACCGCCGCATCCTCTCCGTCGTGGCGGCGCGCGTCGACCCTTCGATACGCGATCCGCGCTACCGGGATTAGCTCACCGAATCCCGTGTGGGCCGTGATTATATAATCACATAAAAAAAGGGCTCGCACCGCGTGCGAGCCCTTTCCCGTTTACGTTATCGACGTACGTTAGGGATTGCTGTGCGTGCGCGGGAGCCCCGCGAGCGCCGCCGACGGCAAGCCGACGAAGTTCGCGCCGATCGGCGTTCCGACGCCGAGGATCGGGCTGTAGCCTTTTTGCGCCGGCGTCGTCCGCACGACGCCGTTATAGGCGTAGAAGCCCTGGCGGAAGTAATTGCCCGACGCGTTCTTCGCGGCGAGCGCGTAGAGATCGAGATTTTCGTTTCCGAGGCGGCTTCCGAGGACCGATTCCTTCACGGCGAGCAAGCCCGCGAATTCCGGAGCCGACGCGCTCGTTCCGATCAGGCCGAAGAACTGACCGCCGATCGCCGCGATGTCGTAGCTGTCGCGACCCGCGGCGCAGTTGACCACGACGCCCGCACCTTCGAAGGGGCATCCGCCCATGTGCATCGAGACGTCCGGGGTCACGCGTCCGCCTGCGGCGATGCCGTCCTGGAAAGCCGGTTTCGCGAAGAGGACGCTCGTGCCGCTTCCCGAGCCCCAGAGCCCGTTCGTGACGAAGTTTCCGGTGCCGAACGGATCGTACTTGACGATGCGGTCGCCGATCTCGTTTTCGGAAACGTACGACGAGTCGATGCTCGTAGCCGAATGTTTCGTGATGAGATTCGTCCCGCCGACGCCCGTGACGTTCGGATCGTCGACCCAGATTCCGGAGCCGGCGATCGCCGGATACGATTTTCCGGTACCGGGGAGGTTTAAGTAGTCGGCCGGGTAGCAACCCAGGCCCGATTCGTCGCCCGAGCTGAAGATGAAGGTAATGCCTTCGACGTTGCCCTGACGGAAGATGTCGTGATACGAGAGCAGCACGCCCGTGTAGTCGGTGCCGTTGTTGTAGGCGGCCGTGTAATAGAGTTCGCACTCGCCGTACGACGTGCTCACGATGTCCGCCGAATTCGCCTCGTCGAGGTACGCGTACGCGTTGAGGAACGCTTCGCCCGGTCCGCCGATCGAAACGCCGAGGACGTGCGCGCCGGGCGCGCTGCCGCCGACCATCTGGACGTCGAGATTCGCTTCGTCCGAGATGCCCGCGTTGGGATCGAACGCGGCGGCTCCGGGAAGGACGACGTGATCGACGACGGGTTCGGGCCCGAAGCCGGGTCCGGCCGTGAGACCTTCGTGTTTGAAATAGAGAGCGGCGTCGGACGAACTGAAGTCCGAGTCTCCGACCGTCGCGACCGTCACGCCTTTGCCGTTCGCAGCCTGGTACGATGGGTACGCATACGCCTGCTTGAGATCGTCGAACCAGTAGCCGCCCGTCGTGCTGGAGCGATTATCCGGTTGGAGCTGCGACTTCGCGAACATCGGACGGGGCTTGATCGTCGCGCCGATGCCGGCGACCGTGGCGCCCGCGCTCGAGAGTTCCGCGGGGACGGTCACGTGCGAGCGCGCGGCGATCGTGGCATGACCGAGTTCGTCGACGCGCACGCCGAGTTGCGTGTGGAATGCGGCGTTGATCGCGCTCGCGGTTCCGGTCGCATGCAGTAACTGCGAACCATACGGCTTCACCGTGATGCCGTACTTCCGCAGCGACGCGACGATCTTCGCGACGGACGCGGGCGTCGCGGCGAAGCTCGCGCGGAACTGCGCGGGCGTGAGGAAGTGATGGAACATCGGCGAGCGCGGGTTCCCCTGCAACGCGACGAGCTGATCGAGCTCGGCAGAATTACGAAGCGGAACGTGCACCGTGAAATCGACGCTCTGCGTCGGTTTCGCGTCGGCGAGGAAGCGGGCCGTCGCGGCTTGCGACGGCGTCGCGTAGGCGGCCAAGGAAAGCGCACCGAGCGCCGTTCCCAGAAGGATCGGTCGTATCATCGGACAGGCACCTTTAGTCGGAGACGAGGTCGTAAACGTACGTAAAACGTGAAGGGCTTCACGACGTAAGAATCGAGAGTCGAGGCGCCTTCGTGTGCGCCGTCACTTTCCCCTTACGCGATTCGTAACGACTTCGCGACGATCGTGTCGCGCGAACCCCGTCGAATCGAGGGGTTTCTCGCGCGCGCGCAGCGGACGCGCGCGCGGCTCCTTCGAAACGATGCGTCCGTATGGATCCCGTCATCATCACGGTCGCGCCGGTCGGAGCCGAACTCCGTCCCGATCAGACGCCGCACCTCCCCCTGGATCCGGCGGCGCTCGCCGCGACGGCGCGCGCGTGTCGCGACGCGGGCGCCGCGATGATCCACGTTCACGCGCGAACCGACGACGGCCGCAACACCGCCGACCCCGCACGTTTCGCCGCGGGCTACGGAGCGATCCGCGCCGTCTCCGACATCATCGTGCAGTTCACGACGGGTGGGGCGATCGGCATGACCGCGGCGGAACGCGCCGCGCCGCTCCGGGCGCGGCCGGAGATGGCCACGCTCACCTGCGGTACCGTGAACTTCGGCGACGAGATCTTCGAGAACGGCTTTCCGCTCATGCGCGAGATCCTCGCGGAGATGGATCGAAACGACGTCCGGCCCGAGCTCGAGATCTTCGACGCGGGTCATCTCGCGAACGCGAAACGTCTGGCGCGCGAAGGCGTGCTGTCGTTCCCGCAACACGTCGATTTCGTGCTCGGCGTCCCGGGCGGGCTCGAGGCCTCGGCGCGCAATCTGATGTTTCTCGTCGACGCGTTGCCCGCGGGATGTACGTGGTCGGTCGCGGGGATCGGGCGCGATCAGCTCCCGCTCGCGATGGTCGCGCTCGCGACGGGCGGTCACGTGCGCGTCGGCATCGAGGACAATCTGTATTATTCGAAGGGTCGTCTCGCGAGCAACGACGAGCTCGTCGCGCGCGTCGCGCGGATCGCGGCCGAACTCGGTCGCGAGGTCGCCACGCCCGACCGCGCGCGGGAGATCCTGGGCCTGCCGCCGCTGCGATCGCGCGCGTCCGCTACAGGAATGGAATCGGCGTCGCCCTAATCGACGCGCACCTCCCGTCGTCACGAGGTCGCGCGCCAACTGCTCATCTACGTCGTCCGCCGCACGCTGCAAGCGATCCCGCTCTTGCTGTTGATCTCGATGATCCTCTATTGGATCTTGAGCAACGCGCCGGGCGGGCCGCTCGGTCCGTACCTGCAGAATCCGCACATCACCGAAGCCGATATCGCGCGACTCAAACACAACTTCGGGCTCGACCAGCCGCTCCCGATCCGCTACGTCCGCTGGCTCGGGATGGTGGTCCAAGGTAATCTCGGCTACTCGACGTCGAACTCCGAGGACGTCGTGACGGCGATCGTCGAGCGCATGCCGGCGACGCTCCTCCTCATGGGCGCGTCGTTCGCGCTCTCGCTGATCGTCGGCGTGACCTTCGGGATCGTCGCGGCGCTGCGACCGTATTCGTGGCTCGACTATCTCGTCACGACGTTCGCGTTTTTCGGGCAGTCGATGCCGGTGTTCTGGTTCGCGCTCATGCTGCAACTCATCTTCGCGGTCGCCGGGATCACCGCGTTCGGCTACCATATCGCGCTCCCGTCGGCGGGGATCTCGTCGAGCGACGATTTCGATCTCGGCGATCGTCTCCAACATCTCGTCCTTCCGACGATCGTGCTCAGCCTCGCGTACATCGCGACGTGGAGCCGCTTCACGCGGAGCTCGATGCTCGAAGTCGTCAAGACGGACTACATGCGCACGGCGGCCGCGAAGGGGCTCGATCGCGCGCGGATCGTGCTCCGACACGGGCTCAAGAACGCGCTCATCCCCGTCGTCACGATCGTCGCGCTCTCGTTGCCCGGGCTCGTGGCGGGTGCCGTCGTGACCGAGACGATCTTCGCGTGGCCCGGCATGGGTCGGCTCTTTTTCAACGGTCTCGGTCAGTTCGATTTTCCGCTCTTGATGGGCTATCTCATGATGGTATCGATCCTCGTCGTGTTCTTCAACATCGTCGCGGACGTCGCGTACGCGTGGCTCGATCCGCGCGTGAAGTACGACTGATGGCGACCGCACTCGTTCCGGGCGCCGCGGGCGCGATCGCGACGGGCGACGACGTCGCGGTCGAACGTCGCGCCGTCTGGAAACGCTTCCGCAAACACCGCCTCGCGCTGATCGGCGGCTTCGTTCTGGTCGTCATCATCGCCATCGCGGCGTGCGCGAAGCTCTTGCCGCTGCAAGATCCCAATAACATCGATCAAGTGAACTGGCAGGGGCCGCCGCTCGCGCCCGGGATCGCGGGCCACATCCTCGGCACGGACGAGAGCGGTCGCGATCTCCTCGCGCGGCTCGTCTACGGCGCGCAGATCTCGCTCACCGTCGCCTTCGCGACCGTGCTCATGGAGATCGCGATCGGCACGTTCGCGGGCGCGATCGCGGGCTTCTACGGCGGCTGGATCGACTACGCGATCATGCGGGTCACCGACGTCTTCCTCTCGATCCCGCTGCTGCCGCTCTTGCTCGTGCTCACGGCGATCGTCTCGGCGACCACGACGAAGGCCGCGCTCAGTTTCGGCGTGATCGTCGTGATCATCGGCGCGACCTCGTGGCCGTCGGTCGCGCGACTCGTCCGCGCGTCGTTCTTGAGCCTGCGCGAAAAGGAGTTCTGCGAGGCCGCGCGCGCCGTCGGCAATAGCGACGGTCGGATCATCTTCCGTCATCTCTTGCCGAACGCGGTCGCCCCGCTCATCGTCCAGGCGACGCTCGAGATCGCGAACGTCATCATCCTCGAATCGACGCTCTCCTTTCTCGGCTTCGGCATCCAGCCGCCGACGGCGTCTTGGGGCAACATGCTCGCGAACGCCGAGTCGAACATGGCGATCGCACCGTGGGTCGCGATCCTCCCCGGGCTCTGCATCCTCGTGACCGTCCTCGCGATCAACTACCTCGGCGACGGCCTGCGCGACGCGCTCGATCCCAACATGAAGTAGCTCGCCCGCTCCCGGGGCTCCGAGGCCGGGCGCCTCGATCGGGCGTCCGGGCCCTTGCGTGCGGAGGACCGAGCGGGTAGAATACCGCAGTCGTGCTCCCGCGGAACGCGGGGCGCATCCGTGCGAGAGTGGCGGAATTTGGTAGACGCACTAGCTTGAGGTGCTAGCGGGAGCAATCCCGTGCTGGTTCGAGTCCAGTCTCCCGCATGAATCCTCCGAGAGAACCGGCGACCGGTTCTCTCTTTTTGTCGTGAGCCGCGTCGGGCGGCCGGAACGAGGCCGTGCGTCGCGAAACATCGAGCCTCGCGCCGCGTACATCCGCGCGTTATCGCTTTTCGGGGAGCTCCTGAGTCGTGTGGCTGACGCGCTTCGCTATCCGTCGTCCCGTGATCACCGCGATGGTCTTCATCGGACTCGCGCTCTACGGACTCTTCTCGTACTCGCAGCTCGGCGTCAACCTTTTTCCGAACGTGGCCTTCCCGATCGTCGCGGTCGAAGCGTCCTATCCCGGCGCGTCGCCGTCGGAGATGGAGAAGCTCGTCGTCAAGCCGATCGAAGATCAGCTCGACGGCATGGAGAATCTCGACCGCCTCTCCGCGACCGTTCAGGAAGGCGACGCGGTGATCGTCGCGCGCTTCAAGCTCGATACCGATCTCAACTTCGAGACGATCGACGTGCAGCGGCGCGTCGACACGGCGCGCGTCTACATGCCGACCGATCTCGTACCGCCCTCGGTCTCGAAATTCTCGAACGCCTCGAATCCGATCTTGGACGAGGCGGTGACCTCCGACAAGATGTCGGCGGCCGAACTCTCCGATCTCGTGACGCAACACATCGTCCCCGATCTCAAGGCCGTTCCGGGCGTCGTGGACGTGCAGCCCGCGGGCAACACGGCGCGGGAGATCCACGTCTATCCCGATCAGCAACGTCTGCTCTCGACGAACACGACGCTCCCCGACATCAATAGCGCGCTGTCGTACAACAACGCGAACCTCCCGGGCGGCCGGATGGACTCGCCGATCCGCGAGACGACGGTCTCGATCCACGCCGACATCGCGAAGCCGAGCGACATCGCGCAGATTCCGATGCAGGTGCTCAACGGCTCGCAGATCGGCGTCGCGAACTCGAGCCTCAAGATCGGCGACGTCGCGAGCGTCGAAGACGGTCACGTCGAACAGCGCCTGCCCTCGCGCTACAACGGCAAGCCCTCGATCCTGCTCTCCGTGATGCGGCAGATCGACGCCGATACGGTGAAGACGACCGCCGCGACGCGCGAAGCGTTCGCGAAGCTCGCGGCACGCTATCCCGAGGTCAGGTTCAAAGAGGTCGACGCGGACGCCGAGTACACGCAAGCCTCGGTCAACGGCGTGTTGCAGAGCCTGCTCGAGGGGATCGCGCTCACGGCGATCGTGATGCTGCTCTTCCTCCACGCGTGGCGGAACGCGGTCGTCGTCATGATCGCGATCCCGTCGTCGCTGCTCGCCACGTTCGTCGTAATGCGCCTGATGGGACTCACGCTCGACGTGATCTCGCTCATGGGTCTCGGTCTCACGATCGGCATCCTCGTCGACGACTCGATCGTCGTCCTCGAGAACATCACGCGTCACCGCGAGATGGGCGAGTCCGCGAGCGACGCGGCCTATAACGGACGCACCGAGATCGGTAACGCCGCGATCGCGATCACGCTCGTCGACGTCGTCGTCTTCCTGCCGATCGCGTTCCTCTCCGGAATCGTCGGCAAGTACATGCGCGAGTTCGGCATCGTGATCGTCGTCGCGACGCTCTTCTCGCTCTTCGTCTCGTTCACGCTCACGCCGTTACTCGCCGGACGGTGGTCGGTCAAACACGTCTCGCACGGCGTGCCGTGGTGGGCGCGCGGGTTCATGAACGCGTTCGGACGACTCGAGCGGTGGTACGCGCATCGCGCGTTGCCGTGGGCGCTACGCCATCGGATCCTCGTGCCCGTCGTCTGTTTCGCGCTCGTCGTCGGATCGATCGCGCTCGTCCCGCTCGGCTTCATCGGATCGGAGTTCATCCCGTCGTCGAACACGGGGACGCTGCTCGGCTCGTTGCAGTATCCCGTCGGTCAACCGCTCGGGGTGACCGAAAACGTGATGACGCGCCTCTCCCAACGTCTCGTGAAGATCGACGGCGTGGAGTCGGTGCTCTCGACGGTCGGCAGCAAGCAACTCGGCGAAGAGACCGAGACGGGCGGGCAGTACGCGCAGTTCACGGTGATCCTCAAAAAAGATCGACGTCGCGAGACCGAACGCGTGCTCGCGGACGTCCGTCGCTACGGCGTCTTCTTGCCCGGCGCGGAGTTTCACGTCGCGCAGGAAGGCGGCGGCGGGGGCGGCGGATCGCCGATCGAGTTCACGCTGACCGGACCCGACGTCGCGCTCGACGAGGCCGCGGCGAAGCTCGCGAACCTCATCCGCGCGCAGCACGGCGCGATCAACGTGCAATCGGGCGCGCAGGCGCAGGGACCGCGTCTCGACATCGACATCGACGCGCGTCGCGCGAACGTGCTCGGGATCGCGCCCGCCGATGCGGCGACCGTCGCGCGCATCGCGATCGGCGGCACGATCTCCACGCGCGTCCGTCTCGAGAACGGACTCACCGACGTGCGGCTCGAGTTGCCGCCGTCGCGCCGTAGCGATCTCGCCACGATCGGCGAACTCAAAGTACGCGCGGCGAGCGGGATGCTCGTCCCGCTCTCGGCGATCGCGAGCTTCACGGAGACGTCGGCGCCGACGAAGATCGAGCGCCAGGCGCGCGCCCGCGTCGAACGCGTCTCGGCCGACGTCGATAAGGCGGCGAACGTGCCGCTCGGCGCGATCCTCGCGCCGGTTCAGGCGAAGCTCGACCAGCCCGGATTCTTGCCCCCGGACGTCCACGCCGTCGCCGACGGCGATGCGGATCTGTTCAACCAGACGTTCCAGAGCATGGGGATCGCGCTCGCGACGTCGTTCATGCTCGTGTACATGCTCATGGTCGTGCTCTACGGCTCGTTCGTCGAGCCGTTCGTGATCATGTTCTCGGTGCCGGTCGCGATCGTCGGCGCGCTCGTCGGGCTCGCGATCCACCAGCAGACGCTCAATCTCTTCTCGCTCATCGCGATCGTGATGCTCTTCGGACTCGTCGCGAAAAACGGCATCCTGCTCGTCGATTACGCGAACCAACAGCGCAAGGCGCGCGGACTCGACGTCTACGCGGCGATGCAGGCGGCGGCGGCGACGCGCTTCCGCCCGATCCTCATGACCACGGCCGCGATGATCTTCGGGATGTTGCCGCTCTCGCTCGGTCTCACCGAAGGGGCCGAACAGCGCGCGTCGATGGGGACGGTCCTCATCGGCGGATTGCTCAGCTCGCTCGTGCTGACGCTCGTGCTCGTCCCCGTGGTCTACACGTTCGTCATGACCTGGGTCGCGCGGCGAGAGGCGCGCGCGCACGGGGCGCACGGGGACGGACTGCCCGTGCCGACCTTCGAGCGGCCGACCTCCTCGGCGGGCGCCGCGCAGGGCTGAGTCAAAGCCACTCCCCGGAACCATTGCCGTCTTTTCGAGGAGTGTATTCGTGAAGTCCAGTTCGTCCGTTCCGCTCGTCCTCGCGTTCGCGGGCGTCCTCGCCGCCGTCGCCGCGGGCGTCCCCGCCCTCGCCATCTCCGTCACCGTCGACGGGCAGGCCGCGACGTTCGCGCCGCCGCCGATCGAAAAGGCGGGTCGCGTCTTCGTGCCGCTCCGCGGCGTGTTCGAACGCCTCGGCGCGAGCGTCGTCTACGCGGGCGGCGTGATCAACGCGACGGGAAACAACAGCACGATCGTCCTGCACATCGGCTCCACCCAAGCGACGGTTTCGGGTCAATCGAAAACGCTCGACGTCGCGCCCTTCATCGTCGGCGCGAGCACGTACGTTCCGCTCCGCTTCGTCTCGGAAGCGCTCGGCGCGGGCGTGAACTACGACGCGACGCACCAGATCGTCGCGCTCACGACGACCGGCGGCGCGCACCCCGCGGCCGCCGCGTCGATGCCGCCCGCGCTCAAGGATCTCGAGCCCGCCGCGAGCGCGTTCGTCGGTTCGCAGCGGCCCACGGTCTCCTCGAACTTCGTCTCCGCGGTCGATCCCAACACCGTGAAGATCTCCCTCGACGGGCTCGACGTCACGTCGTCGTCGACGCGTTCCTCGACCGGGTTCATCTACGCGCCGCCGTCGCCGTTGCAATCGATGGCGCACACGGTCGTCGTGACGGGCAAGATGCAGGGCGGGGCCGCGTTCTCGCAGTCGTGGAGCTTCACGTCGGGTTCCGCCGCGGCGAAGAACTCGCTCGCGCTCTCCGCGCCGGCGAACGGGGCGACGGTCGGCGGAACCTTCACCGTCACGGGTCGTACGCTTCCGAACGCGCTCGTCCACATCGTCGCGGGCGCGACCGCGAGCGTCGGCGGGTTCGCCCTCGGCGCGGGGAACTACGCGGGCGATCTGCAGGCCGACGTCGCCGGCAATTTCACGCAGAGCGTCACGCTCAACACGGTGAGCGGCGCGTCGATCGGGCTGACCGTCACCTCGACCGATCCGAAAACCAAGGAGAGCGCCGAGAAGAGACTTCGCCTCAAAGCGCAATAAGGCGGGCGTGCCCTTTCCACGTCGGACGGCGCTCGTCACGAGCGCCGCGCGTGGCCTGGCGCGCGGGATCGCCGTCGATCTCGCGCGCTCGGGCTATCGCGTCGTTTTCACCTATCGCCCCGGCGGTTCGTCGCCGGACGAGACGCTCGCGGCCGTCCGTGCCGCGGGCGATCCCGAGGTCGTCGCCATCGCGGCGGACCACGGTATCGCGGGCGAGACCGAACGCGCCGTATCCGCGGCGTCGGCGGCGGCCGGACCGCCGGAGATCTACGTGCACGCGGTCGGCCCGATCGTCGTCAAGCGCTTCGCGAAGGCGACGAACGACGACTATCGCGCGATGATCGAGGGCAACCTCACGAGCGCGGTCGAGGGCGCCTTCGCGGTCTTGCCGTCGATGCGCGACCGTCGCTTCGGACGGATCGTCTATTTCGCGATGAACGGATCGCACCTCACGCAACCCGCCGTCGGGATGAGCCTCTACGGCGCGGCGAAGGCGGGCGTCGTCGCGTTCGCGCGGACGCTCGCGCTCGAGGAAGCGGAGCGCGGGATCACCGTCAACGTCGTCGAGCCGGGCGACGTGCGCGACAAGGACGCGGATCGCGCGGCGGCGCGCGAGATCCCGGCGAACAATCCGACGGGTCACGCGGGTTCCTGGGAAGACATCGCGTATGCGGTGCGCTTTCTCGTGGCCGACGACGCGGGCTTCGTCAACGGGACGACCGTCGGCGTGAACGGCGGACGCGTGGAGGCGCACGAATGACGGCGTTCGTCTGGGTCGTCGTCGCCGCGATCGTGCTGGCGCGCGGCTTGGTCGCGTTCACGGTTCCGCTCACGGGCGACGAAGCGTATTACTGGGAATGGAGCCGCCGCCTCGCGCTCGGCTACGTCGATCATCCGCCGCTCGTCGCGTGGACGATCTTCGCGTTTTCGTGGCTCGGCCACGCGCCGGGATTCGTGCGGCTCGGGTTCGTCCTCTGCGGTGCGATCGCGTCGGTCGGCGTCGCGGGATGCGCGACGGAGATCACGGGAGACCGGCGCGCGGGGGCGCTCGCGGCGCTCGCGCTCGCGCTCATGCCGCTCGCCTCGCTCGCGTTCGGTTCCGCCTCGCCCGACGGTCCGTATCTCGCGTGTTGGGCGCTCGCGATCTGGTTCGGCGCGCGCGCCTTCCGCCACGATCGCGCGCTCGATTGGGCGCTCTTCGGGCTCGCGCTCGGCGGCGTGCAGCTCGCGCGCATCCTCGGCCTCGCGTTATTGTTCGGCGTCGTCGCGTACGCGTGCGCGCCGCGCGTGCGGCACGTGTGGCGCCGCGGCATGCCGATCGCGCTCGGCGTGACGCTCGTCGTCTGCCTGCCCTTCCTCGCGTGGAACGCGACGCACGATTGGGTGACGTTCACGTTCGCGCTGATCTACCGGCACGAGGAAGTCCATCGATTCTCGCTCGCCCGCGTGCGCGATCTCGTGCTCACGCAAGCCGCGGCGTACTCGCCCGGGATCTTCATCGCGGTGCTCCTGCTCGCGGTCCGGCCGCGCAACGCCTTTCTCGCGTGGACGGCGATCCCGCAACTCGCCGTCGTGTTGCTCCTCGCGTTCGTCGAGCGCGTGGAGATCCACTGGATCTTCGGAACGCTCGTCTCGCTCTCGGCGATGCTCGGCGTCGCGTACGTGCAACTCTCGCATCGCGCGCGGATCGTGTGGACCACGATCTGCACCGTTCCGGGCGCGATCCTCGTGCCGACGATCTTACTGTTCTGCCTGACGCCCGTGCCGATCTATCACATGATCCATCGCGAGACGGGCGCGCAACTCCGCAACGGCGGCCCCTTCGAGATCATGACGTACGCGATGGTCGCGCAGGACGCGGCGAAGGTCGCGGCCGCGCGCGACGCGGTCGTGATGACCGACGGCTACGGGCTCTCGTCCGTGATGGATTACGATGCGGGCGTCGCGCCGATCGTCATCGGGTACGATTGGCAGGGTCGCGAATCGCGCGATTGGTATCCCGACTCGCGCGAGCCGCATCGCGCGCTCTTCGTCGACAAGGAACCGCTCGCGACGCGTCCGGATATCGAGGCGCACCTCCGTCGGGCGTGCGCGCGCGTGGTCGACGGCGGCATCCACGGCTACTACTACGGCGGAACCGTGCCGCGCCGGTATTACTTCACCTGGTGCGAGGGCCTCTCGCCCGCCGGTCTCGCGATCCTGCGATGGGAGCGCGAGCCCGAGCGCGAAGCGGCGAGGCGCATGCGTTTGCGTCACGGAGATGCTTGACTACATCCCGCTCACGGCGGCGGCGGGGCGCAAGCTCGCGACGGGGGAGTTGCGCGCGCTCGCGACCGCGCGCATGGCGGATCTCGGGTACGCGTACGTCGGCAACGAGTTCTCGCCCGCGACGGGCGGCGTGCGCTTCGACGTCGTCGGCATCGCGAAGTACACGCGACAGGTGCGGATCTTCGAAGTCAAATCGTCGCGCGGCGACTTTCTCGCCGACGCGAAGTGGGAGCGCTATCTTCCGTTCTGCACGCACTTCGCGTTCGTCGCACCCGCGGGCGCGATCTTTCGCTGGGAGCTCGGCCGCGGCGTCGGGCTCATCGAGTACGGCGCGCCCGCGTTCGAGCGCATGCGCCGCGCGCGGCGTTACGGGATGACGATCGTGCGCGAGGATTGCCTGCGCGCGACGCGCCCGTCGCTGCGCTTGCGCGAGCGCGTCGACGATCCCGAGTGGATCGCGTTACTCGAAACGGTCGCGCTCGCCGGACGGAGCGGCGTCGTCGATCCGAGTTTCGCGGACGGGGCGGGCATCTGAGTCCGCGGCGGATCGCGACCGCGCTCGTCGCGCTCGGCGCGCTCGCGTTCGGCGGGTGCGGCCGGAGCGCCCCGCCGCCGTCGCCCGCGCTTCCGGGGCTCGCGCGTCCCGCCGCGCAACCGACGCCGTCGCCCGCACCGCGTTGGAACGCGGCCGATCGCGCCGAGGTCGATCGCACGCTCGCGTCGATCTTCAGCTCCGAGATCGCGCGCGATTCCACGGGGATCGTCGTCGTCGACGGAAACGGCGAGACGCTCTACGCGCATCGCGGTCGGATCCCGGTCGCGCCGGCATCGACGCTCAAACTCGTGGTCGCGGCGAGCGCGCTCGACGCGCTCGGACCGCAGCGGCGTTTTCTCACGCGCTTCGTTTCGAACGCGCCGCCCGATTCGTACGGCACGCTCGCGTCGCTCTGGCTCGTCGGCGGCGGCGACCCGACGCTCGCGTCCCAAGATCTGCGTAACGGCGTCGGTGCGATCTATCGCGGCGGGGTGCGGCGCGTCGACGGCGCGCTCGAGATCGACGACAGCGCGTTCTCGGGTCCCGAACAGAATCCGCGCTGGGATCCGGACGATCTCGACTACGATTATGCCGCGGGAACGAGCGCGATCTCGCTCGACGAAGACGCGGTGGAGTTCGACGTGACGCCCACCTCGCCCGGCGAAGCCGCGCGCATCGTGCCGAACCCCGCGAACGCCTCGATCTCGTTCGACGGAACGATCCGCACGGCGTCGGCGTACGATTCGTCGTTCGTCTCGATCGAACGCAAACCCGAGATCGCCGATCTCGCGCGCGTGCCGCGCGCCGCGCTCGAACCGCACAACGAATATCTCGTCGACGGCCACATCGCGGCGGGCGTGATGCAGACGTTCCTCAAGCCCGTGCTCGGGATGCCGGGGTACGTCGGCGGTGCGACCGCGTCGATGCTCGCGTCGCGCGGGATCGCGCTCGCGGGCGGTTTCCGCACGGGCGCGGCGCCGCTCGGAGCGATCCCGCTCTGGACGCACCGCTCGCCGCCGCTCGGCGACATCGTCCACGAGATGCTCGTCAATTCCAACAACCATTCGGCCGAGACGTTATTGCGGATCGTCGGCGAGACGAACGGCAAACCCGGAACCGACGCCGCGGGGATCGCGTTCGAGAAGCGCATCCTCGACCGCCTCGGCGTGCCGCACGCGCGCATGCAGGTCTACGACGGGAGCGGTCTCGCGCCGAGCGATCGCGTGGAACCCGAGACGCTCGCGAAATTGATCGCGCTCGAAGCGCGGACGCCGAGCGGCGAGACGTTCGTGCGGAGCCTCCCGCGCGTCGGCATGGAAGGGACGGTCCGCCATCACGACCTCCACGCGGCGCTCGGCCGGACGCGCGCGAAGAGCGGACACATCGCGAACGTGAACGGTCTCGCGGGCGAGGTGCAGACGGCGCACCACGGTCGCATCGCGTTCGCCTTCATCGTCAACGATCCCGACGCCGACGCCGACGTGATGTACGAAGAGTTCGATCGCGCGCTCGACGCGCTCGCCGTCCGCTAGGGCGCGAGCGCGCGACGGGTTCGCCCGCCGAGAACGCGAAGTCGGAACGTTCATGCGACCCGATGCGGCCACGTTCCAACGCATCCTCACGCGCGCGCTCGGTGCGGGCGACTACGCGGATGCGTTCTACGAGCGGCGCGTCTCGCGCTCGTTCCGCTTTCAGGACGGACGCGTCCACGAAGGCGGGCTCGTCGTGTCGAGCGGCGTCGGCGTCCGCGTGCTCTCGGGCGAACGCGCGGGCTACGCGTACTCGGACGATCTCTCGCTCGAAGCCTTGCTCGAGACGGCGCGGACCGCGTCGCTCATCGCGGGCGACCCGTCGGCGCGCGCGAACGAGATCGCGATCCCGAGCGATCCCGCGCGTGCGGCGAGCGTCTACGGCGAGGTCGCGGCGGGCGCCGTGCCGACGGGAACTTACGTCGATCTGCTCGCGCGTGCCGACGTCGCCGCGCGCGCGTTCGATCCGCGCATCGGCACCGTGAACGCCTCCGTGACCGACGAAGTGCAAGAGGTCGCGATCGCGACGAGCGACGGGCGCTTCGTGACCGACGTGCGCCCGCTCGTCACGCTCGGGGTGCAGTGCATCGCGAACGGTCGCGTGCGCGGCAACGGCTTCATGGGCGACGGCGGTCGGACGGGCATCGCCTTCTTCGAGAGGACGCCGCCCGAGGACGTGGCGCGCGAAGCCGCGCGCATCGCGAGCACGAACTGCGAGGCCGTCGAAACGCCCGCGGGCGAGATGCCGGTCGTCGTCGGGGCCGGCAGCGGCGGCGTGCTGTTGCACGAAGCCGTCGGTCACGGTCTCGAGGGCGATTTCAACCGTCAGGGCACCTCGCTCTACAGCGGCCGGATCGGCGAGCGCGTCGCGAGCGAGCTCGTGACGATCTACGACGACGGCGATCTGCCGGGCGAACGCGGCAGCCTCGCGATCGACGACGAGGGGACGCCCGGCCGACACACGGTGCTCGTGGAGAACGGCGTGCTCCGCGGATACATGCACGACCGTCTCAACGCCGGACTCATGGGAACGCACTCGACGGGTAGCGGGCGACGCCAGTCGTTTCGCGTGATGCCGCAACCGCGCATGTGCAACACGTACATGCCCGACGGGGCGTCGACGTACGACGAGATCGTCGGTTCCGTGAAACGCGGCGTGTTCGCGGCGTCGTTCGCGGGCGGTCAGGTCGAGATCAGTAAGGGCGACTTCGTCTTCATGCTCGCGGAAGGGTATCTCATCGAAGACGGCAAGATCACGGCGCCGATCCGCGGCGCGAGCCTCATCGGCAACGGACCGCAGGCGATGGACCGCGTCGTGATGGTCGGCAACGACGGCCGGCTCGCGGGGCGTTACTATACCTGCGGGAAGGGCGGCCAATACGTGCCCGTCGGCGTCGGGATGCCGACGGTGAAGCTCTCGAGCGTCACCGTCGGAGGGACGGCCGTTGCCTGACGGCCGCGAGCTCGCGACGCACGTCGTGCGCCTCGCGACCGCCGCGGGCGCGACGGAAGCCGAAGCCACGTATACGATCGGCGATCGCTTCAGTACCGAAGCACGCGATCGCGAGATCGTCAAACTCGAACAGTCGGTCGCGCGCGGGCTGACGTTACGCGTTTTCGTCAACGGTGGGAAGGCGTCGCTCGCGACGAGCGACCTGTCGGCGGACGGGCTCGGCGATCTCGTGCGCGCGGTCGTCGATGCGGCGCGCTTCGTCGCCGCGGACGAACACGCGGGGCTTCCGCGCGATCTCGCGCCCGCGACGTTCGAGGATCTCGACATCTACGCGGACGACGTGCGCGCGCGGCCGCCCGAAGCGAAGCTCGCCGACGCGCTCGAACTCGAACGGACGGTCCGCGCGACGGACGCGCGCATCGCGAACTCGAGCGGTTCGCGCGTCGCGGACGGATCGACGACGGTCGCGCTCGCGAACTCGCACGGGTTCGCGGGATCGTACCGGTCGTCGCAGGCGTCGATCGGCGTCTCGCCGATCGCGCTCGAAGGCGAGATCAAGCACAACGCGTCGTACGGTTCGGCCGCGCGTTCGTACGCGAAGCTCGAGACGGTCGGAGCGGTCGGCCGCACGGCGGCGTTACGCGCCGTCGGCATGATCGGCGCGCGCCGACCGGCGACGATGCGGTGCCCCGTGATCTTCGATCGCGACGTCGCGGCGCTCGTGCTCTCCGATCTCTTCACCGCGATCAGCGCGGCGAGCGTCGCGATCGGCAACTCGTTTCTCGCGCGCCGGATCGGCGACACGGTCGGCTCGGGTCTCGTGACGATCCACGACGACGGCCGTCTCCCCGGCGCCCTCGGCACGTCGCCGTTCGACGCCGAGGGCGTGCCGACGCGACGCACGACCGTGTTCGAAGCGGGGACGCTGCGCACGTTCCTCTACGACACCTATTACGCGCGCCGGCTCGGCGCGGCGTCGACCGGAAACGCCGCGGGCGGCGGGATCGGACCGAACACGTTCTATCTCGAGCCCGGAGCGGGGTCGCAAGCGGATCTGATCGCGCGGACCGAGCGCGGCATCCTCGTGACCGATACGATCGGCTTCTCGACGGAGTCGGTCACGGGAACCTACAGTCGCGGCGCGCGCGGCTTCGCGATCGAGGGCGGCGAACTCGCCCACCCGATCCACGAGTTCACGATCGCGAGCGATCTCGTCTCGATGCTCGCGGCGGTCGATGCGGTGGCGGGCGATCTCGTCCTCGACCAGAGCATCGTGAGCCCGTCGCTGCGGATCGCCGAAATGACGGTTTCCGGGAATTAGGCGCTTCGGTCCGCCCCCGAACGAGGGGCCCTTTCCGACCATGACCAAAGAATGGGGATGGGGTCGCCAGCGACCGGCGGTATGCCGGATCTGCGTTTCGATGTGCCGTCCGCGTCGGTCTCGAGAGGACGGCCCGGTTCGTCGCGTCTCGCACGCTCGCGCGAGGGGCTCGCGCGATGAACGGCGAGGTTCGCGGCCGCGTCCTCATCGTCGAGGACGATCCCGACATCTCGTCCTTCGAGCAGACCTTCCTCGATCGTGCCGGTTATTCGACGCGCATCGCCGGTACCGGCGCCGACGGCCTCGAGCTCGTGACGTCGTTCAAACCCGACGTCGTGTTGCTCGATATCGGACTCCCCGATATGTCCGGACTCGACGTCTGTACGACGATCGCGGAGACGGCCGACGCATACATCCTGCTCGTGAGCGGACACTCGGGTGAGGAGATCAAGCTCGCCGGGCTCGGGCTCGGCGCGGACGATTTCATCAGCAAGCCGTTCTCCGGAAACGAGCTCGTCGCCCGGATCGGCTCGTTCTTGCGACGGCGCGAGCGCTCGCGCATGCGCGACACCGACGGCCGTCTCTCGGTCGGCGACGCGACGCTCGTGCGCGATCTGCACACGCTCGAAAAAGAAGGTCGCTCGGTGAGCCTCACCGCGCTCGAATTCCGACTGCTCTGGTTTCTCGGCGAAGCCGACGGCAAGTTACTCACGCGCGCGCAGATCCTCGAGCGCGTTTGGAACGACGTCTCCGGCGTCCCGACGCGCGTCGTCGACGTCCACATCGCGGCGCTCCGTAAAAAACTCGGCGAGGTCAATGCCGGGCTCGCGATCTCTTCCGTGCGCGGAATCGGGTATCGACTCGACGCCGTGTGATCCTTCCGCGGACGCGAGGGGATGACGCGCACGGTCGCCGTAGTCGAACGGCGCCCGTATGAAGATCATCCGTCCGTCTCTGAGAAACGCGCTCGTCGTCGCGGCGCTCGCGACCTGCGCGTCGTACGCGACGCGCGGCGCGGATGCCGCGACGACGGGCGTTTCGTTTCACGCACCCGTCGGCGACCGCGTCGCGGGACCCGTCTCGCCGAACGATGCCTTCTCGCGGATCCTCCCGTCGGGGCGGATCGTGCGTCCGAACGGCGCGAGCGTCGTCGTCGGGATGAACGCGCTCGGCGTCGCGCTCTCGCCGGACGGTCGCTTCGCGATCGTCACGAACGACGACGAGCGACAGGGGAAGGCGTCGAGCGCGCTCGATCGGCTCACGACGGGCGGTTACTCGCTCGCGGTCGTCGACACGACGACGATGCGCGTCGCATCGCGTTTCAGCGCGCCGAAGGCGACGTTCTTCTTCGGCATCGCGGCGCTACGCGATCCGGCTGATCGCACGAAAACGCTCGTCCTCGCCTCGGGCGGTCCGACGAATGCGGTCTACGCGTTCCGGCTCGATCCCGCGGGAACGCTCGTCCCCGATCCCCTCTCGCCGATCGGCATCCCGGTCGCGAGCGATCCCGCGCAGACCAACGCCGACCTCGCGTTCCCCGCGACGCTCGTACTCTCGGCCGACGGTCGGCGCGCGTACGCGATCGATAATCTCGGCAACGACGTCGCGACGATCGACGTCGCGGCGCGTGCGATCTCGGGCGCGAACGTCCCCGTCGGATTCTTTCCGCTCGCGGCGGCGCGCGTTCCGGGCGGTCTGCTCGTCGCGAACGAAGGTTTGGTCCCGTACGAAAAGCTCGCGACGCCGACGACGGCGCCGCCGTTCGCGCTTCCGGTCGGACCCGCCGAGAAGACCTCGTCGCTCTCGTTCGTTCCGAGCGCCGCCGACGGGTCGCTCGCCTCCGGCGCCGCGGTCGCGATCCCGCTCGATCGCCCGCCCGACGGCGTGCGCGCGGTCGGCGGCGCGCATCCCGCGGCGATCGTCGCGATGCATCGCAAGCCGTACGCCTTCGTCGCGATGAGTAACGTCGATCGGATCGCGACGGTCGCGCTCGGCGCCGCGCCGCACGTCGTCGGCGGGACCGAATTGCGCCTCTACGATCGCGGACCGTACGGCACGCAACCCGACGCCCTCGCGCTCGGCGACGACGACAAGCGTCTCTTCGTCGCGCTCGCGGGGATCGACGCGGTCGCCGTGCTCGACGTCTCCGATCCGCTGCACCCGCACCGGCTCGGGCTCATCCCGACGGGCTGGTACCCGAGCGCGCTCGCGCTCTCGCGCGACGGCCGCTCGTTATTCGTCGCCAATCAAAAAGGCTTCGCGGAGGACGCGGGGTTTCGCGGCGACGATCCGGAGGTCGCGACGCCCGCGGGTCGCGTCGAGGCGGTCGGCGGCGATAGCAACGCGATCTGGTCGACGCTCGAACGGATCGATCTCGCGCACGTCGACCTGCGCGCGACGACGCCGCGCGCGCTCTCGTATCTGCGCGCGCTCCGCCCGACGCGACCGAACGCCGTCGTCCCGCAGAATTTCGGCGGCCGCGAGAGCGCGGTCATCAAACACGTCGTCGTCCTCCTCGAAGAGAACAAGACCTACGATTCGATGCTCGGCGATCTCACCGACGCGAACGGGAGGGCGTACGGTCCGGGCGATCCGTCGCTCGTCTCGTTCGACGCGACGGTGACGCCGAATCTCCACGCGCTCGCGCGCGATTACGCGCTCGCCGGAAACTTTTACGCGGACGCCGAGGAATCCGACGCGGGGCACCAGTTCGCCGCGGGCGGGATCGCGAGCGTCTTCACGGAGCGTACGTTACTCGTCAAAGCCGGGCGCCGACCGTTCGTGAACAAGAACGAAGATCCCGAAGACTATCCGCGCGCGGGGTACGTCTTCAACTCGCTCGCCGCGCGCGGCAAGACGTACCGCGATTACGGCGATCTCGTCCGCACGTCGGGCTACGACGAAGGCGCGGCCCCCGATCCCAGAGCCGACGATCCGCGCTTCGCGGGCGTCGCCGATACCGAGGCGCCGACGACGGGGTTCGGCGGGCTCTACGCGCTCGGCGTCCCCGCGCTCGCGGCGCTCGCCGACCACATCGATCCGAACTACCCCGGGTGGAACCTGCGCATCCGCGACGTGCGACGCGCGGCGGAATTCATCCGCGATTTCGATCCGATCGAAAAGGCGGGCGCGATGCCCGCGTTCACGTACGTCTGGCTTCCGGCCGACCACGGCGGCGCGGGTCGCGACATCCCGCCGCTCGCCGAAGAGGTCGCCGACGGCGATCGCGCGCTCGGGCGGATCGTCGCGTATCTGACGTCGCTGCCGGAATGGTCGTCGACGGCGATCGTCGTCATGCCCGACGACGCGCAATCGACGCGCGATCACGTGAACGAACATCGCTCGTACGCGATCGTCGTCTCGCCGTACGCGAAGCACCATTACGTGGGCATGGAACATCTCTCGACGGTCAGCGCGCTCAAAACCGAAGAAGAGCTGCTCGGTCTCCCCGCGCTCTCGCTCGGCGACGCGCTCGCGAGCGACATGGGCGACTTCTTCACGACCGTCCCCGATCCGACGCCGTTCCACAACGTCGACGCGCCCGTGCAGACGGCGAGTCGCGAGGGCGCGCGGATCGCGGCGTATCTCGCCGAGACCGATCAGTCGGCGCCCGACGCGGATTCCGATCGGGCGGCCGCGCTCGTGGACCTCTCGCGCCGCGCGGATCGACTCGCCGCCAATCGTCGGATCTTCGCGCCGGCGACCTACGCCCGACTCCAAGGGCGGCTCTTCGCCCGCGCGCGCGACGTCATGCGCGACGACTGAGGGCTCGGGCGCGCGGGAAGCGAACTACACGTCGTGACCGCCTCCACCACTTCGCCGCACGCGCCGTTCGATGCGAGCGGCTTCGGCCCGCTCCGCTCGGTGCTCGTCTCCGCGCCGACCGACGCGATCGCGCAGGTCGCGCCGACGCACGGTGAATCGAACGCGATCGCGGAACGCGCGCGCGAGCAATTCGGCATCTTTTCGGGCCGCCTCGCGGCCGCCGGGGTCGCGGCCGTGACGTCGACGGGTCCGGTCGCGGGCTCGCTCGTCGCGGATCTCGCGGTGATCTTCGCCGACGGCGCGTTCCTCATGCGGCCGAGCGACGTCCGGCGCCGGGGGGAGGTCGCCGCGCTCGAAGCCGATCTCGAACGCGCGGGCGTGCCGATCGTCGGTCGTATCGAAGCGCCGGGTCTGCTCGACGGCGGCGACGTCGTCGTCTGCGGCGGTCGCCTCTTCGTCGGATTGCCGGCGCGCAAGCGCTCGGAGCAGGGCGTCCCGATCGCCGTTCACGGCAACGCACTCGGCCGCGCGCAACTCGCGGACTACGCGCGCGGGATCGGTCTCGCGACGAGCGAGGTCGCGATGGACGCAAGCGTCGTCCGCCTGCGCGCGGTCGCGTCGGCCGTCGACGCGGAGACGGTCGTCGTCGCGCCGCGCGTCCTCGATCTCGCACCGTTCGCCGGACTCGAGACGATCGAGGTGCCCTTCGGCGAGGACTACGGCGCGGGCGTGCTCGCGCTCGGACGGCGCCGCGTGCTCGCGAACGTCCGCTTCCGCGAGACGCTCCCGAAATTACGCAAGGCGAAGATCGGCATCGACGCGATCGATCTCTGGGAGTTCGGAAAACTCGGCATCACGCCGTCGATCATGGTGCTCGCGCTCAAACGCGACTGATGCGCCTCGCCGTTCTCTCCGACGTCCACGGAAACGTCGCCGGTCTCGACGCGTGTCTCGCCGATCTGCGCGCGCAGGGTGGCGCGGACGCGATCGCGATCGCGGGCGATCTCTGCATGGACGGTCCGCGACCGCGCGAGGTGCTCGAACGCCTGCACGAGATCGGCGCGGTCGCCGTGCGCGGGAATACCGATCGGGTGCTCGCGGATCTCGATCTCGATTGCGGCGACGACGCGGAGGGCGCGGCCCTCGCGTGGCAACGCGAACGGATCGGTCCCGCGTGGCTCGATTGGCTGCGCGCGTTACCGTTTTCGCGCCACTTCGGAGCGGAGGGAGCCGACGGCGTGCTCGTGGTCCACGCGAACCCGCTCACCGACGACGAGCACGTGTGGCCCGATGCCGACGATGCGTTTCTCGAGCGCGTGTTCGCGGGCGTCGTCGAGCGGACGATCGTCTTCGGCCACCTGCACCTGCCGTACGTGCGCGTGTGGCGCGAGAAAACGCTCGTGGACGTGTCCTCGGCGGGCTTGCCGAAAGACGGCGATCCGCGCGTCGGCTATTCGCTCCTCACCGAGCGTTCCGGCGGCTGGGAGATCAAACAGCGCCGCGTCGCCTTCGACGTCGACGCCGTCGTGCGCGAACTCGAGAAGAGCGATATGCCCGGTCGCGACAAGCGCGTGCGCGTGATGCGCCGCCATCGCTACAAGCGGCTCGCGGAGCGTATCCCGTGAGCGCGCGCGACGAAGCGCCCGCGTTACGCGTGACCGATCTCCGCAAGACGTACGGCGATTTCACGGCCGTCGACGGCGTTTCGCTCTCGGTCGCGCGGGGCGACTTCTTCGGCTTTCTCGGACCCAACGGCGCGGGGAAGACGACGACGATCAACGCGATCGTCGGTCTCGCGACGATCACGTCGGGATCGATCGAGATCTTCGGTCACGACAACGTCACCGCATGGCGCGAGGCGCGTCGGCTCGTCGGGCTCGCGCCGCAAGAATACAATTTCGATCGCTACCTCTCGATCCGCGACGTGCTGATCTATCAGGCGGGTTACTTCGGCCTGCGCGGACCCGCCGTCCGCGCGCGTGCCGACGAACTCCTCGAACGCTTCGATCTCGCCTCGAAACGAAACGATTCGTTCGTGAAGCTCTCCGGCGGGATGAAGCGCCGGCTCACGCTCGCGCGCGCGATGATCCACGATCCGCCGCTCTTGATCTTGGACGAACCGACGGCGGGCGTCGACGTCGAATTGCGGATCGAACTCTGGAATCTCTTGCGCGAACTCAACGGTAGCGGTACGACGATCATCCTCACGACGCACTATCTCGAGGAGGCGGAGTCGCTCTGCCGCAACATCGCGATCGTCGAGGGCGGCAAGATCGTCGCGATGGAGTCGACGGCGACGTTACTCGCGGGGAGCGGTGCGTCCGCGCTCCGCGTGATCGTCGCGGAATCGTCGTCGCGGCCGCTCGGCGCGGCACTCGCCGCGCGCGGCGCGCGGTACGACGCCGCGTCGCGGACGATCGTGTTCGACGCGATGGCGGCCTCCGGCATCTCGTCCGCGCTCGCCGACGTCACGTCGGCGGGTTTCGCGATCGAGGGCGTCGAGTTCGCGCACAAGAGTCTACAGGACGTGTTCCTCGATCTGGTCGGGCGATGACGCGCGAGGTGTGGGGCTTCCGCAATCCGGTCGGGCTCGCGACGCTCGTCAAACGCGAACTCGTCCGAACCTATAAGGTGATCAACCAGGTCGTGTGGCCGCCCGTGATCACGACGATCCTCTACGTCCTCGTCTTCGGTCTCGGTCTGGGAAGCCGCGTGCAGAACGTGCAGGGCGTGCCGTACGCGGCGTTCCTCATCCCGGGGCTCATCATGCTCCAGGTGATCGATCAGACGTACGGCGAGTCGTCGAGCTCGCTCTTCCAGGGCCGTTTCATGCTCTCGATCCAGGAGTTACTCGTCTCGCCGCTATCTGCGGTCGAACTCGTGACGGGCTTCATCCTCGCGGCCGTCCTACGCGCGGTGCTGATCGCGGTGTTGATCCTCACCGTCGGCTTCTTCATGGTCCACACGCTGCCGCAGAGTTGGGCGCTCTTCTTCGGCATGACCGTGCTCGTCGCGACGTTGTTCGGCGCGATCGGAATCGTGTTCGGCCTGCTCGCCGAAAAGTTCGACCACATCGCGGTGTTCACGACGTTCGTCATCACGCCGCTCGTCTTCGTCGGGGGCGTGTTCACGTCGGCGCAGTTCTTGCCGCCGTTCGTGCGCCACATCTCGCTCTTCAATCCGATGTTCTACATGATCGACGCGTTCCGCTATGCGTTTACCGGTCGTAGCGACGTGCCGCTCGGGATCTCGATCGCGATTACCGCGACGCTCGCCGCCGTCACGCTCGGCGTCGCCCTGCGGATGACGGCGACGGGGTACAAACTGCGCGTGTGAGAAGAAGGGCCGATGATCCGTAGGTTCGCCGCCGTCGCGCTCGTCGCGTCCGTCACGAGTTTTGCCGGGGCCGCCGGTGCGCAGTCGTCGCCGTCGCCCGCGCCCTCCGCCGCGTCGCCGTCGCCCGCACCCGTCGCGGCCGGAACGCCGACCGCGGCCGCGAGCGCGCCCGCCGCGACGACGAACGGTCCGCAGGTCGGCGCGCCCGCCCCCGACTTCTCGCTACGCGGGATCGACGGTAAGACCCACACGCTCGCGTCGTACCGGGGCTCGGTGCTCGTGCTCAACATCTGGGCGACGTGGTGCCCGCCCTGTCGCGAGGAGATGCCCGATCTCATCGCGAGCGCGCCGCGGTTCGCGCGACAGCACGTCGCGCTGCTCGGCGTCGATACGACCGAGACCCCGGCCGTGGTCCGCGCCTACGCGGCCGCGAAAACGGTTCCCTACGCGCTCGCCGCGACGACCGACTCGGCGTTCGAAAAAGCGTACGACGTGCGTTACTTCCCGACGACGTACGTGATCGACGCGCGCGGGATCGTGCGCGCGCGCTACATCGACGTGCTCGACGCGAAGAAGTTGGCGGCGTTCGTCGCGACGGCGAAGCGAGAGCGCGACGTCGCGATCGTGACGCCGATGCAGCAGAAGGTCGACGCGATGCTCGCGAGTCCGAGCTTCGCCTTCACGGGCGACGCACCGTCGATCGAGGCGAACGCCCTCCGCGCGGAAGCGACCGTCGCCTCCGTGGAAGACGTCCTCTCCGATACGGGCGTCCCCGATATGTCGCGGACGCGATCGGAGGAGGACGCGTTACTCGATCGCGCGATCGCGGCGCTCGTCGACGTCGGGACGTCGGTGAAGGACAAGACGTTGCTCACGCGCCTGCGCGCCGAAGTCGCCGCCAATAACGAGCAGTGGCGCGACGCGTTGCAAGACGATCAGGCGATCCTCGCGGCCGATCCGACGAACAAGATCGCGCTCGCCGGCGCCGCCGATGCCGCGCGCGAACTCGACGAACGCGCGATCGAAGTCGATGCGTTGCAGAAGCTCGCGACGCTCGACCCGACCGACGTGAGCGCCGCGATCTCGCTCGGGCTCGCGCAGAATCGCAACGGTTCGAGCGACGCGGCCTACGCCACCTTCGCGAGCGCGATCGCGAACGGCGAGCGCGACGTCGCCGCGAAGCCGGGCGACGCGGGAGCGCTCCGCCTCCTCGCGTCCGCGCAGCTCTACGGCGGCCGGACGCACGCGAAAAACGGCGACGATGCCGCGGCCCGCGCGCTCTTCACGTCGGCGCTCGCGACGGCGCGCCGCCTCCCCGCGAGCAACCCGCGTCACGACATGGATATCGAGGAAGCGCAGGAGGGGATCGTCGCGCTCGATCTCGGCGCCGCACCGCGCGGCGCGCGTGCCGTCGGCGTCTCGCTCGCACCGTGGACCGGTCCCGATCTTCCGGGAAGCACGCCCGACACGATCAAGTACCGTCTCGCCGTCACGGGCGGCGTCGGAAAGACGGTCGCGCTCGAAGCGACCGGGATGCCGGCGCACTGGGTCGCGTCGTTCTGCTCCGACACGCTCTGCTCGCCCAAGCGCACGCAGGTCGTGATCCCGACGTCGGGCGTGAAGCTCGTCGAGTTCCAACTCGTTCCGCCCGATCGCTCCGCGAAACCGCCGCGCGTCCGCGTCACGGGCAAGGACGGCGCTCAGAGCGCGACCGCGACGACGTAACGCGTCGTCGACGCCGGGCGCGACGCGCGACCGGCGTTACGTCGCGCTCTCGCCCGTTTTCGCCCAGGTCGACGCTTCGATGCGCCACGCGCCGGCGATCCGCACGAGCGCGAACGTCCACGCCGCGGTCTCCCACGCGGGTTTTCCGCCGACGCGAAACGTGAACTTCGCGGGATAGACGAGCCACGCGCGCTCGCCCGAGCGCGTGACGAAGCGCGGCTTTTCGTGGGTCAGACCGACATCGGTCACGTTGCCCGCATTATTCGAAGCGGCGAATCCGCGCGCCCAACGCTTCGCCGCATCGGAACCCGTCCACCGAAACGGCGCGAACTCGTCGACGATCGACGGATCGGGCGCGTACGCGCGCGCGATCCCCGCCGTATCGCCGCGCTCGATCGCGACGACGAGCGCCTCGATCGGTCGCAGGAGTGCCGCATCGTCCGCCGCATCCGCTCGCGATGCGAGCTGCGTGACGAGGCTCGCGACCGTTACCGCGATCGCGACGAAGCGCGTGAATCGAACGGAGAAGTGCATGGCGCGCCGTGTTCGTCCGCGTGCCGGAGCGACCTCCGACCTCGCGCGAGCACGGCGCGTCGCGCGTTCTACCGCCGAACTCGGATCTTCGCAGTCCCGAGGGCGATCCGACGGCCACGAAGACGCGACGTGCGCGCGAACTACGCGCGCTCGAAGAGCCGTTGCCCGATATACCGCCCCGGCTGCACGCCGCCCGGAACCGCGAACAGTCCGCCGCCCGTGTGGCTCGCGAACTGGTTGAGCATGTCGAGTTTGGACATCTTTTCGAACATCGGAATGAATGCGGTCGTCGGATCGCGCTGATAGCAGATGAATAACAGTCCCGCATCGTACTCCATGCCCTGTCGCCAGGGCGGCCAACGCTCGGCGACGAGGCTCACGCCGTCGTTGTAGGAGTAGCCGCGGCGCAAGATCTGCGCGCCGTCGTTGTTCGAGGCGTTCGCGACGCGCACGTGCGCGGCTTCGGCGATGACGGGATTGCCGTCCGCGTCCGTCGCTTCGAGCGGCAACGGATCGGACTCGCGTTTCGCGCCCAACGGCGCGCCCGATCTTTTCGAACGGCCGATCGTCTGTTCTTGGAACCCGAGGGTCATCTGATCCCAGTGCTCGATCGCGACGCGAATCCGGCGAGCGACGACGTACGTACCCCCGCGCATCCAACTCGGCGACTCGCTCCCGGCCCAGACGTAGCGCGGTAGATCGCTCACGGTCTGCGTGCCGTCTTTGAAGCCCATCAAGTTGCGCGGACTCTCGGCCGTATCGCCCGAGAGAAAACCGGACTGCACCCAACGCATCTCGGCCGCGCCCGCCGCCAAACGTGCGAGTTGCCGCACGGCGTGAAAGGCGACTTGCGGATCGTCGGCACATGCTTGCACGTACAGGTCGCCACCCGATCTGCCTTCGACGAGCTGATCGCCCGTGAAGTGCGGGAGATCGACGAGCTGCGCCGGACGTTGCGCCGCGAGCCCGTATCGATCGGTACCGTCCTTCACGAAGACCCCGGGACCGAACCCGAAGGTCAGCGTCAGGCGCGCGGGCGCGAGCCCGAGCGCGTCGCCGCTATCGTCGATCGTCTTCGCGGTATCGTATTCGTTCGTCGCCGGCGCGACTTGCAGACCGCGGCTCATGCGCTCGGCTGCAGCCGTCCACGCACGCAACATCGCGACGACGTCGCTTCGTTTGGTTGCGACGAGATCGAAGGTCGCGACGTAGGTATGGCTCTGCTGCGCCGTGAGGATACCGGCTTGATGCTCGCCGTAGAATCCCTCGCTTTGCATGCGCGCGTCGGGACGGTCGGCGGAATTCGCGCTCCGCGTCTCGGACGTCGCGGATGCGGGATCCATCCCGAGGCCGACCGCGGAGCCGATCGCCGCGGTGACGGCGAAGAGCCGGCTTCGCGTCAGCCGGGACGATCGGGCGCGTTGAGTCGGGTCGTCGCTCACGGGGTAGCCTCCGCGAGATAGTTCGTATCGTCCTCGACGTAGTACAGGCCGGTTCCGTCCGGCTTGATCGCGATCCCGAAGAGATCGCCGTTGCCCGGCGGCGTTTGCGCCTGATCGACGTCGAGCCATTGCGCGTAGATCTGCCTGCCCGAGACGGGGTCGATCTCGACGACCTTCCCGTTGAGGCCGTTGGTGGAGAGGAGGTGGCCGTTGGGTGCCATGATCAGCGACAGCGGATCGACGATCAGCCCCTTGCTCGTCACGATCGTCCCCGTTCCCGCGGTCGTCGTGCGGGTGATCGCGTCGGGGATCTTCACGATGCTGCTCTCGACCGCGTTGGAAACGTACAGCGTTCCGTCGGCGCCGAGGGCCACGCCGGTCGGACCGAAGAGAAAGTTGTCGAGGTCGGCTTGTTGCGGAAGTCCGCTCGCGATGACCGTTTGCTTCTCGACGGTCGGCGGCTTGCCGTCGGGGATGGAGAGATCGATGCGCAGCACGGTCGCCTTACGAACGACGAGCGGGCCGCCGGTCACCGGGTCGAGGACGCCCGGCTTCGGAACGTCGAAGCCGGCCATGCTGACGAAGAGCGATGCCGACGTGCCGCGATCGTCGACGGCCATGTTGCCCCACGGATCCTCGATATTCGGTCCGGCCCACGTGGCGACGACGTTGCCGCTGGGATCGAGCACGAAGAGGCAACCGTCGCCCTTGGTTCGAGTCGTGCCGTCTTTGCTCGGCGTGCTGCCCACGACGACCCAGCCGGCCTTGAGCATCACCATCGCGGTCGAGAGTCCGACGCCGCCCGGGCAACCCGGCATCTCCTGCGGCAGTTTCGCGAACAGCGTCGTCTTTCTCGTTGCGGGCGAATAATCGATAATCGTCGTTCCCGTCCCCTGCAGGTTCGAGACGTTGTTGAAATTGTCGACGAGCACGTCGTCGGCTTTGATCTTGCCCGCGGAGACCGGTGCGACGATTATCGCGTACGGATTGAGATCCCCGTTATCCGTGACGGTCGACGCCAAAAGCGTATGGCGTTTGAGCCCTTCGAGGAGGCCTTGCGGCTGATCCGCCCCGGCGGCACCGATCTGCAGCACCGCAAACGCCGCGACGAATGCCGTAACTTTAGAGCTGAATGATCGTGCGAAGCCCGATGATTGGTTCATTTCCGATTCTCCGATTGGGCGAGTTGGGATTGGCCAAACCCGCACCGGGGTCGAGCGTGTACTGGAAGTCCGGCTGGAACTGGATGAACGAGTTGTATTGATACTGATACGTCGCTTCGAAGAACGTCTCGCCGTTGCGCACCGGATAGAAGCCGCCGGCGAATCGGCCGGCGAAGGCATCGGCCCGGGCCGCGCCGGCGGACACCTTCGCGTAACCCATGCCGAGCCCGATCGTGTCGTCGCGGCGCCGTTTGATCGGCTCGCGTAGGGTCAATCCGGAATCGATGCTGAACGCGATGAGGTTTTGGTTTCCGAACGGCGTCCCCATCGCACGCGCGAAGGCGTTGAGCGTTTTGTACGGGTCGCGTTTGTTCTGCGCGAGTTCTTGATCGATCGTCGCGTAAGCGAAGGCGTTGCCCCGATGCGTCGCCGGATTTCCGTTCGAGTTCGTGCTCGCGAGCGGATGCCCGAGCGTATCGATCGCGAGATCCGGGAAATTCTCGGAATCGTACGCGAACCCGACTTTGACGGTGCGCGCGAGCGGTGCGGGTCGATCGGCGTACGTGATTCCGCCGAGAACCGGATAGGTGTACTGCACTTCGCCGATCGCGAGGAGGCCGCCGTTCGTGGGAAAGCTCAGCCCGGACGGATCGGCCTTCTGCGAATCGCCGATCGTCGTCGGCGCGGGATTGCCGTTGAACACGCCGCCGAGGAGCGTGAACGCGGGAGACGGACGAGCGCGCAACCGAACGCCGAGCGCCGAGAGCGGATAGGCGGGTCCCCCGCTCGGAAGATCGGCCGACGGCAGCATCGGCCATCCGAACATCGTGTTCACGAAGAGCAACGAGTTTTGGTTGACGATGAACTCTTGATCGAGGCTCTGCTGACCGACCTTGATATCGAACGTGTTCTCGCGATTGAGGCGCTGTTGGTACCACAGCTCCCACACGCGACTCGCCTGATCGGCCTCGATACCGCTCGCCGTCTGGAGCGTGGCGAGGTTTTCGGCGCTCAAGCTGTGGCCGTGCACCTGCAAGGCGCTGAGGTTGAGCGTCCCACCGTACAGTCCGATCGAGCGCGAGAGGTCCGCTTGGACGTCCATCTGCGTCAGGCCGTCGTACACGAAACCTTGCCGCGTGCCGCCCCCGAGGTTGCCCAAGACTTCGCTGGTCTCCGAAGCCGTGAGCGTGACGCCTTTTTTGCTGAGCGCCGTGCGGATGCCGAACAGGTCGCCGAAGAGGCTGCT
>CAZZXB010000007.1:3644-10937 GCA_964658025.1 uncultured Janthinobacterium sp. | reverse complement strand
TGTTCGATGACGTCGATCATCGCCTCGACGACGCTCGGATCGAATTGCGTGCCGCGGTGTTCGACGAGTTGTTCGAGCGCTTTGGCGGGCGACATCGGGAGGCGATAGGGTCGCCGTCCGATCATCGCGTTGAAGCAGTCGGCGACGGTGACGATGCGGATCTCGAGCGTGATGTCCTCGGCGCGCATCTTGTCGGGATAGCCGCGCCCGTCGAGTCGTTCGTGATGGCTGCGCACCATCGGCACGTACGGTCGCAGTAACTCGACTTCTCGGACGAGATCGCCGCCGATCGCCGCGTGATCGCGCATGATCGCGAATTCGGTATCGGTGAGCGCGCGCGGGGCCTGTAAGATCTCGACGGGCGTTTTCGTCTTGCCGACGTCGTGCAACATCCCGCCGCGGGCGACGAACCGCGCGGCGCCCTCGCCCATGCCGAGCCGGCGCGCGAGACGGAGCGCCCACATCGAAACGGCGCGCGAGTGCTCGGCGGTAACGGGATCGGAGCCGTCGAGACGGATGAGGAACGCCGCGATCGATGCGTCGACTTCGGCATCGGGATCGACGTCGTCGAGCGCGTTCGCGGCGGCGTGTCGCTCGAGCGAGCCGACGATCGAGCGTTCGAGCGCGACGAGCGCGGCATCGACGTCGGTCTCGAGCAACCGATGGCGGACGAAGCTCGTCCGCGCGACGGAGCACGCGGCCGCGAGCATCGGCGCGAGATCGGCCTGGTTGCCGTAGTGCTCGCACGTGCGATCCGTCCACGCCGAGAGGTCGGCGAAATCGGGTGCGAGACGGTGCTCGACGATGCGTTGCGAGAACGCTCGCGCGACGAGATGCGCGAAGAGGGGCGGAGCGTTGCGCCGCGTCGCGGCGACCATGCCGAGGGCGATCTCGCGTTCGAGGTCCGCGTTCATCCGTGCATCTCCTTGAAAACCGCGCGCGACATCGTGCGCTTGGACGGGGCGCGCGAACTCCACGTGGCGGGGATCATCGCGATCATCGTCGCGAAGCCGCCGAAGCCCGCCGTTTGCAACCGATCGAGGTGTTCGAGCATCGCGGAGGGATCGTCGCGATCGAGGTTGCGCGAGAGGGCGTCGATCGTCGCGTGGAGTGCGACGAGACGCGGAAAACGCGCGAGTTCGTCCGAGGCCATGGCGAGCAATTTGCGCGACGCGTCGCGACGGCCGAGCAGGAGCGATGCGAGCGCGAGCCAGAGCCGCGTCCGCAGCGTCTCGACGCTCGAGAACGCGCCCGCCGCTCGGAGCGCCGCGCGCGAGATCGAGATCGCCGCGGTCGCCGTATCGCGGTAGCTCGCGGCCGCGGCGTAGAGCGCGATCTCGGCCCAGCGAAGCGCGCGCGATTCCGGGATCGTCTCGTGTTCTCCCGACGGTGCGATCGTGTTGTACGCGCCCGCGAAATCGCCGACCCACGTCTGTCGGAGCGCGCGTACCGGCAGATAGCCTTCTTCCAACTGCGCGGCGCCCGCTTCGAATTCGGCGCTCGCGATCGACGCGTCGAGTTCGCGTAGACGCGCGTGTTCGCCGCGTTCGGCGCGGATGAGATAGGTGCCGAAGAGCGCGAACGACTGGAAGAGCGAGTTGCCGAGTCGCTTTCCGGCATCGAAGATCTCGGAGAGGATGCCGAGCGCGCGTTCGTGGTCGTCGCGATCGGAGATCGCGACGACGTACGAGACGCTCCGCGCGATCGCGACGATCTCGTGATTGCCGTGCTCGCGCGCGAGGGTCGCCGCGCGCTCGGCGTGCGCGTCCGCGTCGGCGAAGTTTCCGTTCTGCAACGCGACGTATGCCGCGCGGTGGGAGATCGTCGCGCGGACGTGCAGGTCGGCGACGGCTTCGCGTGCCGCGAGCGCGCGCGCGATCGCCGCGTTCGCGTCGTCGCTACGATTGGCCCGGGCGTACGCCGTCGCGAGCGAACCCATCGCGAGCGCCTCGCTCGCGGGCGTCGCGAGCGTCGTCGCGAGCGCTTCGAGTTTTTCGACGGCGTCGGGGCGATTGCGGCGCAAGAGGTCGACGGCGTACGCGAGCGACACGAACGGCTTCTGCGCGTCGTTCGCGATCGCGATCGCGTGTTGGAACCAGGATTCGGAGATGTCGTGCCGCCCGCGATACGACTCGTCGGTCGCCTCGAGCGTGAGCGCGAGGGCGGAGCGTCGCCGCTCGTCCGCGGGGAGCGTCGCGATCGCCGCCGCGACGATATCCGACGAACCGCCGTCGAGTAATTCGAATCCGTGCTCGTCGAGCATCCGTACCGTCTCGCCGCGCGATCCGCCCCAGACGTAGCATTGGAGCGCGCGCGCGATCGAACCGCCGCGCTCGAGGGCCCGCCCCGCGGCGAGGCGTCCCCGCAATCGCTCGGCATCGCTCGCGAGCGAGAGCATGCGCCACGCGACGGCCTCGTCGTACGCGAATCGGCCATCCGCGCGGCGAACGATTGCGGGCGGCGTGGTGCGCTTCGCCGCGGCGAGCGCCGCCGCCGCGTCGTCGTCGAGCACCGCCTCGAGCGCCTCGTCGAGCGGCCCGAGTGCCGCGAGGGTCGCGAGCGCGGCGCGATGGTCGGCGAGGTCGTCGCAGACGCCGTCGACGTCGTTCGCGACCGCCGCGATCGCGCCGATCGAGCCGTGATAGCGCAGGCGCAAGCGTTCGACCCACTCGCCCGATCGGCCGAACGCGCGCGCGAGTTCGGGGACGTCCTCGAGTCCGACGCGTAACGCATCGTCGTCGACGGCGATGTCGGCGAGCCGTTCCGCGAGCCAGCGGGCGAGCGGATACGCGTCGCTCGCGCGCATGCCGAGGATCCAGCGGACGTCGCGCGGACTCGCCTCGATCGCGCGCACGAGAAAGCGCACGACCTCGGGATCGGGCGCGCGCTCGAGTTGATCGACGACGATCGTGACGGGTCCGGCGATCGCCGACCCCAACCATTCGGCGAGCGCGTCCCACGCGTCGTCGCGGCGCCGCACGCTCGTGTACGCGGCCGAGAGCAGGGGGCCCAGGCGCGGCGTCCCCGCGTCGAGCGCTTCGACGAGCCCGCGGGCGAACGCCGCCGGGGTCGCGTGCTCGCTCCGTAACCGGAAGCCGATGCAGCCGCACGAACGCGCCGCAAACGCACGAAGCGCGGCGCTTTTTCCGCTGCCCGCGCGTCCCGTCACGATCGCGATCCGCCGTCTCGCCGCTCGTTCGATCGAGCGGACGATACGACGTCGCGCGCTCGGAGGTGTCGAGACCTCCGGCGCGCCGAACGTCATCACCCGTTGAAGCCCATGCTCTGCGTCGGCGACCCCCAACCGGTCGGACCGTTGTAGCCGAAGCCGCCCGAACAGAGGTAGAGGGGGAAGCAGATACCGTTCGCGCCCGCCGTGATGTTGAGCGCCCTGCCGGCCGTATTCTTATATAACGCGGCCGCGGTCGAGAAATTGGCGGGATTCGACGAGGTCGCGACGAGCCCGGCGACGAGCGGCGACGCGATGCTCGTGCCGCCGACGACGCTCCAACCCGGATGCGGCGCGAGCGTGCTGTCGTACATCGCGATGCCGGTCGCGGGGTCGGCGACCGCGGCCATGTCGTTCATCGTCCGCTTCGCGCAGCCGGCGTCTTTCTGCCACGACGGCTTCGCGATGAACGCGCTACAGCCCGATGCCGTTTTCGACCACGCGACTTCGACGAGCCCGTTGCCCACGCCGTAGAGCGTCGTGCCGCCGACGGCGATCACGTGCGCGGACGAGGCGGGAAAATTCACGCCGTAGCCGTCGTCGCCCGCGGCCACGACGATCGGCGTTCCGGGATGGTTGTAGTGCGAATCGAAAACGACGTTATCGGCGGCTTCGGGGACGCCGTAGCTGTTCGTCACGACGGTCGCGCCTTTGGCGACCGCGCGATCGACCGCCAGGGCGAGATCGGAGATGTCGGAGCTGTTCGCCTCGACGACCATGATGTTGCAACCGGGGCAGGTCGACGAGACGCTGTCCATGTCCGCCGAGGTTTCGATCGCCCAGTTCAGATCGACGGCGGGCAGCTTCGCGGAGCCGTCTTGCGCGATCTTCGTGAAACAGCCGTTCGCCGTCGTGCACGGCTTCATGCCGAACGCGTTGCGATAGACGGCGAGGTCGGCCTCGGCGTTGGGATCGTCGTTCGCCGTGACGATCGCGACCGTGCGTCCGGCTCCGGCGTTCTGTTGGAGCGGCGCCAGATCGTAGATCGAGCGGACCATCCCCGGAAGCAGTCCGAGGAGCGACGTCACGGGCGTTCCGAGCGCGAGCACGGGATCCAAGAGGTTGACCTCGACGCCGCAACGGACCGAACGCGAGGTCTTCTTCGCGCTACAAGGCGGCGCGAGGATCGGCACTTCGGGCGTGAGGATCGCGGGAAAGAGCGAGGTATTGGCCGCGAACGCCTGCATGTGGAACGCGCCCGTGCCCGTGGCGTCGCTCGTATCGCGCGCCGACGTCGGAACGCGATACGCGGAACTTCCGATCGCACTGCTCGTCGCGGCTCGCTGGTCGCTCGTCTGCGGGACGCCGACCGCCCCCGTTCCGGAGCAGCCCGTCATCGCGGTGACGGCGGCGACCGTCGCCATCGCGGCGACGATCGAGAGGTTACGGACGCGCATGAGAAACTCCGGGCGAAAATCTGGCAGACGAGCGTGTCGCGACTCGAACGAGCTACGACCTTCGTAGGGGATGTGCTACCAGTATCGCCCGGCCTATACCAAACGGCGATTGACCGCTAACACACCTCGACGGCCCGACGTGTCAAAGCTTCGTAAGGTGGTTACGCGTACGCGACGCGGCGCACGGGCGACGGGCGCGATCCGCGCGACGAGCCCGCCGCGCGCACACGCGCGTCCGCGCAGCGGCGTTCCGATGATGACCCCGATCACGCGAACGTTCATCCGCGAGGCGATTCGGGCTCGGTCGCGCCGTGCGATCGCGTGAACCAGAGCGCGAGGCCGACGAGCGCGATGCCGATCGCGAGGTAGAGCAGGTCGAGCGGCGTCGCCGGTTCGCGGTGTAATGCGAATTCGAAGTACCGGACGATCAAGATCAAGAGGATGACTTTCGCGAGCCGGTCCTTGAGATCGTCGAGGCTGCGCACGAAGAGGATGTTCTCGGCGAATTCCGAGTTCTCGGCTTGATCGATCTTACTGACGAACAGCTCGTAGATGCCGACCGCGAAGATCAGCAGGACGAGCGCGAAGAGGAAACCGTCGACGAAGCTCGCGACGCCGGTTACGATCTCGGTCCGTAAGGTCGCGTGCTCGGCGGCGCTCTGGGCCGCATCGCCGTAGTGCAGGAAGTGCGCGGCGAGCACGATCGCGTCGACCGTCGCCACGTAGAACATCGCGATCGCGCCGATCAGGCTCGCGACGCAGGCCAGGAGCGTGAGAAAGCGACTGTTCCATAAGATCGCCTCGAAGCCGCGTTCGAGCGCCTTCATGCGAGAAAGAACGGATTGTGCGCGCGTTCCTCGGCGACCGTCGACGGCGGTCCGTGGCCCGGCATGAGGACGGTCGCGTCGTCGAGCGAGAAGATCTTGGTGCGGACGTTTTCGAGGATATCGCGGTAGCCCGTCTTCTCGCCGAACGCGCCGCCGACGCTGCCCGCGAACAGCGTGTCGCCCGTGAAGAGCGTGGAGCGAAAGAGGAAGCACGACGAGCCGTCGGTGTGTCCGGGCGTGTGGAGCATCCGGATCGACGCGGCGTCGCCGAACGGGAGTTCGTCGCCGTCGACGACGGGAAGGGCATGGCGTCCGTCCGCGCCGATCGCCGCGACGTCGGCCGCGTGCATGACGATCCGCGCTCGCGGAAACGCGCGCGCGATCGCGGCGGTCGCGTCGCAGTGATCGGCGTGTTTGTGCGTGATGAGGATGTATCGCAACGCGTACGGACCTTCGGCGATCGCGTCGAGGATCGTCTGCGGCAACCCCGCGGGGTCGATGAGCGCGGCGCTCCGATCGTCGTCGAGAAAGAAGAGATAGCCGTTGGACGGATGCGGATCGTGCGGATGGTGCCGGACGTCGGCCGGAAGCGCGACGTTCGGGTGCCAGCGCGCGGCGGCCGCGTCGGCGAATTTTCCGGGATCGAGGCCGAGGGGGCGGGCGAGCGCGCGTGCCTGATCGTCGCTCGGTCTCGACGCGCCGCGCGCCCAGGCGGCGACGTCCTTCATGTCGATTCCGGTGCGTTCCGCGAGCTCGCTCGCGCTCGTTCCGGTCCCGCGCTGCGCCTTGCGCAGGATGTCGACGAATTCGTCTTCGAGCATGCCGCCGCCATACCGCGGGCGCAACCGGACCCCTTCTCCGGGCGGTCGAAGGGCTCGCTATGGAACGCGTGATCGTCATCGGCTCGGGCCCCGCGGGACTCACCGCCGCAATCTACGCCGCGCGCGCGAACCTCGCGCCGTTGCTCTTCGCCGGATATCAGTACGGCGGTCAACTAATGTTCACGACCGAGGTCGAGAATTTTCCGGGCTTTCCGGACGGCATCATGGGACCCGAACTCATGGAGCATTTTCGCGCGCAGGCCGAGCGCTTCGGAACGAAGATCGAGAACGTCGACGTGACGCGCGTCGATTTTTCGCGCGCGCCGTTCCGGGTCTGGGCGGGCGACGAGATGTTCGAAACCGAGACGGCGATCGTCGCGACGGGCGCGAGCGCGCGTTGGCTCGGCGTGCCGGGCGAGGAACGCTTGCGCGGCCGCGGCGTGTCGACGTGCGCGACGTGCGACGGAGCCTTCTTCAAGGAGAAGCGGATCGTCGTCGTCGGCGGCGGCGACTCGGCGATGGAAGAGGCGCTCTTCCTCACGCGCTTCGGACGATCGGTCACGGTGCTCCATCGACGCGAGGGGTTGCGCGCGAGCAAGATCATGGCCGATCGCGCGCTCGCGCATCCGAAGATCGAATTCCGCCTCTCGACGGCGGTCGAGGAGATGCGCGGCGGCGAGACGCTCGAATCGCTCGTCGTTCGCGATACGGTGACGGGTGCGACGAGCGAACTCGCGACCGATGCGATCTTCATCGCGATCGGGCACGATCCCAATACCGCGATCTTCGAAGGTCAACTCGAGCTCGACGCGCAGCGTTACATCGTCTCCGCGGACGGCGTCCGCACGAACGTGCCGGGCGTGTTCGTCGCGGGCGACGTGTACGATATCCGTTACAAGCAGGCGATCACGGCTGCGGGGATGGGCTGTCGCGCGTCGCTCGAAGCCGAGCGATACCTCGAAGAACTCGAAGCCGAGCGCGCCGCGTCGGGTCTCGCGTATACGGCTTCGTAACGCCGC
>CAZZXB010000007.1:0-3544 GCA_964658025.1 uncultured Janthinobacterium sp. | reverse complement strand
ACGACGACGGCGCCCTCGCCGAGGAGCGCGGCGATCGCGAATGCGGGAACGGGAAAGAACGCCGGCCGATGGACCGCGGCACCGAACGCGCGCGTGAAGTCGCTATTTCTCACGGGATTCGGCGCGGTCGCGTTGAGGACGCCCGTCGCGCCGTCGATCGCGTGGAGATAGATCCCGATCTGATCGTCGAGGTGGATCCAGGAGTACCACTGTCTGCCGCTCGCGACCGGGCCGCCGAGCCCGAGTTTGAAGAGCGGCATGAGTCTCGCGAGCGCGCCGCCCGTCTTTCCGAGCACGAGCCCCGTGCGGACTTTCGCGACCGACATGCCGTGCGTCGCCGCGGCGTCGGCGGTGCGCTCCCACGCGACGCACGTTTCGGCGAGAAAATCGTTCCCGGCAGGCGAGTTCTCGTCGAACGCCGCGCTCTCGCTCGTGCCGTAATAGCCGATCGCGGAGGCCGAAACGTAGCGCGTCGGAACGCGATCGAGCCGTCCGAGCGCCGCGATCAACGCCTCGCCCGCGTCGACCCGACTCGAACGGATCTTCGCTTTGACCTCAGGCGACCAGCGCTGGGCGACGGGTTCGCCCGCCAGATTCACCACGGCGTCGGCTCCGGCGCAGGCGGCCGCCGCGGCGGCGGGATCGCGCAGAGAAGCCGTCGTCACCGCGTCGCCGCGCGCGCGGAGTGCCGCGACGAGCGGGACGCCGATAAAGCCGGAGGCTCCGAGTACGGTTACGTTCATCGCCCCTTAGACGCTCGCGGGTCGCGCGTCGATGCGACTCCTTCGTGCCTTTCCGGGATCGCCCCAGAATATATATCCGGTGACGACGATTCGGGACAGGAAAGCCGTGCTGAGGGAGTTGTAAATTGCCAAATATATCGCTAGCGCACGAAAGATTCTTGCGCTCCGGCGGTTACTTGCTCTCCAATTGGACGGTTCTCATGAAAATCGCGTCGATTCTCGGTCGTGCCGCCGGTGCGCTCGCGCTGGCGGTCGGTATGTCGGCGGCGGTCTCGGCCGCGCCCGTGACGCCGACGTCGTTCGTCGTGTTCGGCGACGACTTCTCGGACCAAGGTAATCTCTTCAAGACGACGGCGCTCCCGCCGTCGACGTACTACTTTGCGGGCCGTTTCACCAACGGCGAGGGGTTCATCGATTATCTCGGTCAGACGTTCGGTCTGAACGTGACGAACTCGCTCGCCGGCGGCACCAACTACGCCTACGGCGGCGCGGTGTCGGGTCCGGGCGTCTACCCGCAGCCGCCGTTCGACATCCACGTGCCGACCGTGTACGACCAGGCGCGGACGTACCTGCAGAAAAATCGCGGTCGCGCGTCGTCCTCCGCGACCTTCGTGATCTTCTCGGGCAGCGGCGACGCGACGGGTTTCTTGCTCGGCGCCGAATCCGATCCGCTCGTCGCGCTCCTGCTGCCGGCCGTCGTGAACACCGGAACCAATAACGTCGCCGCGACCGTCGGCCAGCTCGCGTACGCGGGTGCGAAGCACATCGTCGTGCTCAACATTCCGAACCTCGCGCTCGTCCCCGCGACGCAACACCTCACGGGTCTCAACGGGCTCATCGGTCCGACGCTCGCGAAGTCGTTCTCGCAGTCGTGGAACCAGTCGCTCTATCAGAAGCTCTCGCGCTTCTCGTCGGTCGTGACGATCGAGGACTTTTACAACATCGCGAACCTGCAGCTCAAGCTCGCGCCCTCTCTCGGCATCACCAACGTCACCGATGGGTGTCTCGCGGGCTACGGCTTCGCGCGGACCGATCGGAATTCGTGCTCGGCTTCGTCGGAGTCGACGCACGCGTTCGTCGACCAGATCCACTTCACGACGATCGGCTTCTTCGCGATGGCGCAGGGTACGGCGTGCGCGCTCGGTCAGCAGAGCCTGTTCGGCGCGCAATCGAATTGCGTCGTGACGCCGTCGAATCAGTCGCGTAGCGCCGCGACGGCGAACATGGTGGAGATCCGCGCGATGATTCGCTCGGCGAGCCGCGGAACGGTTCGCATCTAAACCATTCCGTCGGGGTCGAACGGAAGCGGGTGCCGTCGATGCGGCGCCCGCTTCTTTTTTGTCGTTCGGTCGACGTGCGGCGCTACGGCGTCGGCGACGCGTCGGGTTCGGGCGACGCGCTCGACCCGTGCTTGCGATGATGGTGGTGCTTCATCGTCGAGCCCGCGGTCGCGGGTGCCGCGCTCGCGTTCTCGGCCGCGGGCGACGCGTCGCTCGTCTCGGGAGGCGTCGCCGCACTCGCGGAGCGGGACTTCGTCGAACCCGAGCCGCGCGTTCCGGCGGCCTCGAACTTCTGCGCTCGCGCCTGCGAGGTGCAGAGATACTTGCCGGATTTGGTCTTGCCGAAATATTTGCTTCCCTGCGCGTGATATTTGCCGGATTTCGTGTTGACCCACACGACGGGATCGCTCGCGGAACAGCTCGGCATCGCCGCGCTCGACGCGGTCGTCGTGCCCGCGGCGTGCGTGCGCGCGAAGGCGGGCGCGGCCGTGGCGATGCTCGCCGCGACGACGAGCCCGTAGATGAATCGACGCATGAAAACGTCCTTTCGTTCGAAACGTGCGGAGTGCTGAGGGGACAACGCACGCGCGGTACGCTAGTGTTCCGAAAATGCGTATTCTCGTCATCGGAGCGGGTCCCGCGGGAGCGGCCGCCGCGATCGAACTCGCGCGCGGCGGCGCGCGCGTCACGATCGCGGAACGCTCGGCGTGGCCGCGCGCGAAGACCTGCGGCGACGGTCTCTCGCCGCCGGCGGTCCGCGAGGCGCGCGCGCTCGGCGTCGATCTCGGGGATCGCCTTCCGCTCCCGCAGGGCGAGATCTCGACGCCCGCCGGCGTGACGTTCCGTGGCGGCTGGCGCGACGAAACGCCGTGGGGGACGATCGTCGCGCGCGCGGATTTCGACGCGCGTCTCGTCGCGAGCGCGGTCGCCGCGGGCGCGGCGTTCGAGCCGAAGACGAAGATCGTGGCGCTCGAGCCGAGCGTCGCGGGCCCGGTCGCGACGATCGTCTCGAACGGCGGCGAGGTCCGCGAGCGCTTCGACGCGACGATCCTCGGCGAAGGCGCGACGGGCGGGCTCGCGCGATCGCTCGGATTCGCGCGCCACGCGTCGCGTCTCGTGGCGCTACGCGGCTACGTGCGGTCGTCGCGACCGCTCGATCCCGTTTTCGGCCTGTACTTCGAGCGGCCGCTCTCGCCCGGCTACGGTTGGGTTTTTCCGCTCGACGCGGGGACCGCGAACGTCGGCGTCCTCGTCGACGAGCGTTTCGTGCGCCGTCGCGGCGGTGATCTGCGCGGCGCGTTCGCGGATTGGCTCGGCCGAAGCGCGGCCGTCGCGCGGACGCTCGGCGCGCGGCCGACGCTCGCCGACGTCGAGGCGCTGTCGGGCGGAATCGTGCCGACGGGACGCGCGCGCCCGGCTCGGCACGGCGTGTTCCTCGTCGGCGACGCGGCGGGCGTCGCCGATCCGTTCTCGGCCGAAGGGATCTTTCAGGCGATGGGTTCCGGCCGTGCGGCCGCGCGC